>JAPONU010000362.1 GCA_026713745.1 bacterium | reverse complement strand
CGTGAGTGCCCTGGCGGACCAGATCGCTGCCCCGGGTGACGCCGCGGCGGGCTTGGCGTTCGACCCGAACGTCGCTGAGGTGCCTGCCGACGGGCCTTTCGGCGCGCCGCTGGCCTACAACGTTCTGCCGGTCTGCGGCGGCGCCGTCGACGACGGCAGCGGCGAGACCGACGAGGAACAGAAACTGCGCAACGAGAGCCGCAAGATCCTGGGAATTCCCGACCTGGCCGTCTCGGCGACGTGCGTGCGGGTTCCGGCCTTCACCGGGCACTCCCTTTCCATCAACGCCACTTTCGAGCAGCCGCTCAGCCCCACACAGGCCACCGAACTCCTGGCCGGCGCGCCGGGCGTGGTGCTGCACGACCTGCCCACGCCACTGGGCGCCACCGGCATCGACGAAACCCTGGTGGGGCGCATCCGGCGCGACCCCACAGTCCCGCACGGGCTGGCGCTGTTCGTGGTGGGCGACAACCTGCGCAAGGGCGCGGCGCTCAACGCCGTGCAGATCGCCGAGGAACTGCTGGCCGAACTGAACTGACGGCCACGCCGCCGGCAGGCGGCCGGTGATTCAGTCGCCGAGGTGGAGCACCACGTCCACTTCGATCAGGAAACCCGGCAGCGGCGTCTGGATCGTCGTGCGCGCCGGCAGCGGTTCGGGGAACGTCTCGCGGTAGATGCCGTTCATCTCCGGAAAATCGGCCATGTCGTGCAGGTACACGCCCACCCGCACGGCATCGGCCAGCGATCCCCCCGCGGCCTCGGCCACCGCGGCCAGGTTTGCGAAGGTCTGGCGCGCCTGGGCGCCGAACCCGCCCTCCGGTACCTCCCCGTCCGGGTTGAACGGCCCCTGACCGGAGAGGAACACGAATCCCCCCGCGGCGATGCCCTGCGAGTAGGCCCCCGAAGGCTGGGGTGCGGAAGCACTGGTGATCGGCTGCTTCGCCATGATGACTCCTCTCTTGGATAGGCCTCTGACGGCAGCTCAGGCTACGCCGGGAAGCCGTTGAGAACGTCGGCGGCCGGGTGACCGCCAGGCCGCCATGTCCATCGCGAACCTCCCCGAGCGACGCCGGCTGTCTACTCCCGGAGACCTGCGAGTTCCTCGTAGGCTTGGCGTGGGGTGCCGCGCCGGCGAATCCCCTGACGGCGACTAGGCCGCGGACGGCTCCGCGACAGAGAGTTGGGAAGCCACATGACCGAATGGCGCGACTGCGCTGGGGTTGAGCGCGTACCCGGCAGGGTGAGCGGCGCCTGTGTCTTCACGGGGACGCGCGTGCCGGTCGCGGCCCTGTTCGAGAACCTGGCGAGCGGGGCCACAGTCGAGGAGTTCCTGGACTGGTTCCCAGGAGTGGACGAGTGGAAGGTACGGGCCGTCCTCGATCACGAGGCGAGGGCCCTGCGGGCGCTCGCGCGGTCGTGAGGATCCTGTTCGATCAGGGCACACCCGCGCCACTCCGACGACATCTCGGTGACCACATTGTCGACACGGTGGCGGAGCGAGGGTGGTCCGAGTTGGGCAATGGAGAACTGCTCGAGCGGGCCGAGTCGGAAGGCTACGACATTCTCGTTACCACCGATCAGAACATGCGCCATCAGCAGAATATCGCCGACAGGCGGCTGGCAGTGGTGGTGCTGCTGTCGACGGCGTGGCCCTACGTGCGTTTGCGCACAGAGGAGATCCGCGCCGCTCTCAACGACGTACGCGTCGGTGAGTTCAGAGACGTGCCGATTCTGCAATAGCACCGTGGCCAAGCCTTGCGGGAGCCCTGTCCGCGGACCCAGTGCCCGCTCAATCCGAAGAGCCTTCAATCGTCTCCGGGCTACGCCAGGAAACTGTTGAGGACGTTGGAGGTGATGCGGGAGACGTTGTTGTCGTAGTCGTTGTGCGACAGGCCCGAGAACCAGTTGATGGAACTCACCGAGAACACCGCCCCGCCGTTGGCGGTCTCGAAGAACACCATGTCGGCGCGGGCGTCATCGTTGCGGGTGGCGTCGATGTTGGCGTGCATCACGTAGATGTCCTCGTGACATATCAGGTAGTAGGCCGAGTGCTGACCCTCCGAGGTGGCCAGGACCAGGGTGTGCGAGGGTGTGCCGAGCGTGTGGTCGACGCGGTCCAGTTCGTCGCCGGCGCAGCCGTTCATCACCAGGCCGAAGTCGCCGATGATCTCGTCGTCGCCGACGCCTTCGAAGATGAACGCCGCCCGTGGGTCGAAGCTGCCGGGCAGGCGCTTGTAGCCGGGCGTGTTGGCGTCCCATCCCTGGCAGGAGAACCCGGTGCCGACGATGGCATTGGGCGGGCGGCCCAAGTGCCGCCAGATGCCGCACTGCTCGCCGGTGGAGGCGAACTGCGTCTCGCCGGGGTGTGACTCCCAGGCGCGGCTGCCGGCGAAGCCACGCCGGATCTCGACGACGTGGCGACGCCCGGGGTCATACGTCGTGGCCCAGTAGAAGCCGTTGCCGCCCAGGTACATGAACCGGCCGCCGCCGTCCAGGTACTCCTCGATGGCGTCCAGCATGGGCCCGGTCCAGTACTCGGGGTGGCAGCCCGTCATGATGACCTTGTAGTCGGCCAGGCAGTCCAGGCCCTCGAAATGCAGGTCCTCGTCGGTGATGACGTCGTAGTCGACGCCCTGCGTCTCCAACCAGTCCACCAGATACAGGTCGAAGGCGTAGCCCCGCGGGGCGTTCGTCACCCAGTGGCGGGCGGTGGCGCGCATCGAAAGGAGCGGCCGGCGGGTGGTGGAGTGGCACACCCCGCTGCCGTCGGTGTGCACGTCGTAGACCGAGCCGCCGAGCTCCACACGGGCGCCGAGGTAGTCGTCGTAGGGGTCCACCACGATGGGGATGTTGGTGAGGTCGCTGAAGTCGTGGCCGCCGCTGAACAGCACCCGCTCGTTGGCGTAGGCCAGGTAGCTGCAGGTGGGAGCCAGGTAGGCCGCCTTCGCCCGGCGCGCCCCCGGCGCGGGCGTCACGAAGAACGGGATGTGATCCTCCTCGCCGCCGGCGGGGTCGGAGGCCTGCAGGTGCACGGCGTAGTAGCCGCTGCGGGCATCGGTGGGCACGGTGAACCTGAAGTCCTCGTCCCAGCGGCTGTCGTCGAAGTCGTCGTCGTGGAAGTGGATGGCGCCGTACTGCTCCGGCGCCTCGGAGCGGGTGAAGGCCGTGGCGTCCCAACTGTGGCCGGTGAGGCCACGCATGGCGTAGTTGAGGGCGGTGCCGTCGTGGCCCGAGCCGGTGACATCGGCGATGTCGACACCCGAGGCGTCCGTGGCGGCGAAGTCCCACACCGCCGCAACGCCCGGAATGTCCAGCGGGTCGGCGCCGTCGGCCAGGGACTCGAGCTCCTCGACGCCGAGGGCCCGATCGAACAGGCAGGGCCGCTCGATCTTGCCGTTGAAGCAACCGTAGGCGCCCACCTCGGTGCCGTCGATGCGCGAGCCGGCCCCCAGCAGCAGCGGGGTGCCCGCATCGCCGGGGGTGGGATCGGCCCAGTCGCCGCCCAGCGTCCCGAGATTCTCCGTGGCAACGAGCGAGGGCTCCGGACCCCGCTCGTGGATCCTCTGCAACAGGCGCGCCTCGCCCGTGGCGGCGTCCCAGGAGCCCGCCACGAAGTACCAGCGCTTCTCGGTCGGCCAGGCGCCCAGGGAGAAGTCCGCGCGGCCGACACGCAGCGTGAGCCCGTCGTCGGTCCCCCCGGGAGGAATCGTGCAGCCGGCGCTGTCGACGTCCGGCCCGGTCGGCATTCCGCGCGGGACGCCGAACCCCAGGCTGTAGCCGGTGGATCCGCTGCGGTGCGCCACGATGGTCTGCACCCCCGCCTCGGGGACGGTCGGCCAGATCCAGGCGGCGACCGTGAAGCTGCCGGAGATCTCGGGGGCATCGGGCACTTCGACGTACGACCCGGCGTGCGTGTCCTGGACTCGCCCGGGGTGGCTGCCGTCGGCCGCCGTCGCCACGGGCTCGGCCTTG
>JAPONU010000361.1 GCA_026713745.1 bacterium | reverse complement strand
GCCATGCCGCCCATGCTGCCGATCTGGAGGTCGAGGATCACCAACTCTGGCTCCAACTCCTCGGTCACCGCTAGGAGGTCCCGCCCCGAGCGCACCCGGCTGATGCGGGTGTCGTCATCGGCGAGGGCGCCGGCAACGGTGTCGAAGGTCCAGTCGGCGTCGGTTGCGAGCAGCACGTCGGCCATACCGTGAGGCTACCGGGGCGGTAGCATCCCCGACGAGACGGGAGGTTGCCGAGTGTTCGAGGTTCAGGTGGAAGTCGCGGACGACCACACGGTCTGCCGTCCGGTCGGTGAGTTGGACGCTTACACGGTCGGTGATTTCCGGGAGGCCCTCAACGGCGTCGACGAGACGGCCCGCCTGGTGGTGGACCTGAGCGGCGTCCCGTTCATGGACTCGGCCGGTCTCGGTGCCCTCATCGGCGGCATCCGGCGTGTGCGCGACGGCGGCGGGACCATTGCGGTCCTCTGCGATCGACCTGCGATCACCCGGCTGCTCCACACGACCGGCTTCGACCGGATCGTTCCGATGGTCGAGACCATGGCGGCGGCCCTCGAGGCGCTCGGTCCCGTCGACGATTCCTGACCCGTCGATGCGCCGGAGTCGCCCTCGCTCTGTTGGCGCGCGCCGCCCCGCAGTGCCCACCGGCTTGTGGGTCGGCCGCCCGAGCCGCACAGCGGGCCGGGGTTCGTCCCAACCGGCGGGATCGGGGCGGATGGCTCGCCGGGCGCGGCGGATCGCTCTGGTGCTGCTCGCCGCGGGCGTCGCCTGGGCGACGGTCGGATCCGCTGCGGCGCAGGCGGAGGTCCTGCCCGGCGGCGTGGCCGCGGCGGCCGGTGTGGGGGCAAGCCGGCTCGCAGGTCATGTGGAACCGAACGGAGTCTGCCCCGAGGGCGTGGTCGCGGCGGCTGCCGCGGCGAACCGGGCGCCCGAGGCCGGCGCGGACGTGGTTCATATCGTGGAGGTCGTGGGCCTGATGGACCCGGTCCTCGCCGACTTCGTGGTCGAGCAGATCCGAACCGCCTCGCACCCCCGCAGCGGCGTGCTGGCGGTGGTGCTGCGGGTCGACAGCCGCCGGGCCGTGATCGGCACCGAGGAGTTGGCGACCATCGCTCGGGACATCATCGGCTCGCGGGTCCCGGTCACCGCCTGGGTGGGCCCTTCGGGCGCCCGGGCCACCGGGGAGGTGGCCCAGCTCCTGGCGCTGGTTGACCGTGTGGGCGTGGCGCCGGGTGCGCGGTTGGGTGAGACCGGCGAGCAGGCACTGGACTGCGCCGAGTTCGGACGGCTGTGGGGATCGCGTGCGCCCCGGCTGGCGGACCGCACCGTCAACCACAGCGAGGCCGTCGCCTCGGGCGTGGTGCCTGCGGCTGCGCCGACGCTCGGCGAGTTCCTGTTCACGCTGGATGACCTGGGGTTTCGGACCGTCGAGGTCGTCGACTCCGAGACGGGCGAGACGCGCCTCGAGCCGCAGACGTCGGTGCGGTTCGTGAGCCTGCCGTTCGTCGGGGGGATCATGCACACTGTGGCGAGCCCGCCGATGGCGTACCTGCTGCTGCTGATCGCCCTGTCGCTGGTGCTGCTGGAGCTGTACACGGCCGGGGTGGGAATCGCCGGGGTAGTGGGCGCCGCCAGCGGCATCCTGGCGCTGTACGGGCTGGCGATCCTGCCGACCAACGGTTACGCCATCGCCCTCATCGTCTTCGCCTTCTTCGCCTTCGCGATCGATGTGCAGACCGGTGTGCCGCGCCTCTGGACCGCCATCGGCACCGCCTGCGTCGTGGCCGGGACGCTGACGCTGTACGACGGCGTCTCCATGTCGTGGGTGCCCATGTTGGGAGGGCTCGTCGGGCTGATGCTCGGCGTGCTGGGTGGCCTGCCGCCGCTCATACGCAGCCGCTTCTCCACGCCCACCATCGGCCGGGAGTGGATGATCGGGCTGCGCGGCGAGGCCGTGGAAGCCCTGCACCCGTTCGGGGTCGTGCGCATCGCCGACGCGCTGTGGCGGGCGCGCACCTTCCGGGCTTCGCCGATCCCGCCGGGAGGGCCGGTGGAGGTCACCGGAATCGACGGGTTGCTGCTCGAGGTGTCACCGGTGATCGAGGCTGATGAGGCCGGCGGCAGCGACGATGACGGCGACGTCGCCGCGGCGGAATCGGGCTCCGGGACCGGGGGAGAGACCGGCTAGCAGCCGCCGCGGACCCGCCGGCGGGGAATCTCGAATCTCGTCTTGTGCTGGCTCGAATGCCGTCCTATGGTCGCTCCCGTGACAGGGGAGACCGCGTGAGCGCGATCACCGACGGGGTCGAATGGCAGATGCGGGCGGCCTGCAGGGGCCCGCAATCGGTGGTGTTCTTCCCGCCGACGGTGGCGGAGGGCAAGGACGAGCGGTCCGAACGCGAGCGCCGCGCCAAGGCCATCTGCGCCCAGTGCACCGTGATCACCGAGTGCCTGGAGTACGCCCTGCGGATCCGTGAACCCCACGGCATCTGGGGTGGACTCAACGAGCAGGAGCGCCGCCGGCTGCTCTGAGCGGCGCCGGTACGGGCGCAGTCAACTGACGCAACCCTCCAGCAGGATCATCCGCCAGGATGCGGCGCGGCAGGCGAGCGGCTGACATCCCAGTCCTCTTCCAGCGACTGCACGTCCTCGGGATCGACGACGGTCTCGGAGGGATCGTCCACGAAGCCACCGAACTCCGGGAAGATCGCGCTGATCCTCGACGCGGCGCGCCTCACCATGCCCCGCCACGCTAACGGTGCGTGACCGTACTCGTGACCACGAATTGACGGTTCGGCGTTCGCCTCGACGGCCGCGGTCGCGTACTGTTCAACCCCGTGCCGATGAATGGTGACGTGCTCCCGCGTCCCGGCGAGTCGAGCGACGGTCTGTTCGACGGCCTGCGCGAGCGCTACCCCGATGACGGTGTCCGGGGCCGGGTGTTCGAGAGGCTCGTGCAGTACGGCTTCGAGCGGCATCCGGGTGAGTACGGTCCGCAGCGGTTCCGCAACGTCTGGCGTTGGACGGAGTGGCCGGGCCGGACCGCCCACGGTTACGGCGGCGATGTCGGGATCGATCTCGTGGCCGAGCAGACCGAGCATTGGGGCGGCGGCCTGTGCGCCATCCAAACCAAGTTCTACGGCGAGACTTCCCGGATCGCCAAGTCCGACGTGGACTCGTTCCTCTCGGCGTCGAGCGCCTCGTGGTTCACGCATCGCATCCTCGTGGTGACGGCGCCGCTCACGTCGCACGCCGAGACGATGGTGCTCAAGGCGTCTCCCCGCTGCGAGGTGGTGCAGCGTCCCGATCTCGAGGACTGGCCGGTGTCGTGGTCGGACTTCTTCAAGGCGCCCGAGAGGCTGTCCTTCCGCTCTACGCGCTGCGAGCCGTACCCGTTCCAGGCCACCGCCGTCGCGAAGGTGATCGCGGGCTTCGCCGAGGGCGACCGGGGCAAGCTGATCCTCCCCTGCGGCACCGGCAAGTCCGTGGTGGCCCTGTGGATAGCCGAGCGCCTCGCCGGCCGGGGCGGGCGGGTGATGTTGCTGGTGCCGTCCATCGCCCTGATGGGCCAGATCATGCGGGAATGGGCCCGCCGCCGTAGCCCCGACGTCCCGCATCGCTACATAGGCATCTGCTCGGACACACGGGCCGGGCGCGCCGACGAGGATGCCGACATGGTCGAGTTGGCGATGCCGGTCACGACCGACCTCGAGCGGATCACCGAGCAACTCTCCCGGCCCGTCGCCGGCGAGATGACCGTGGTTTTCTGCACCTACCAGTCCCTGCCGTTGGTGGCCGAGGCGCAGCGCGCCGGCGCCGGGGGCTTCGACCTGGTGATCTGCGACGAGGCGCACCGCACGACGGGCGTTCAGGAGGCGGGCGGGGCGACCGGCTTCACGCTCGTGCACGACCCCGACGAGATCCGCGCGGACAGGCGGCTCTACATGACGGCCACGCCGCGCCTGTACACCAGCCGGCTGAAGGCCAAGGCCGCCGAGCACGTCCGCGCCTTCGACGTCTACTCCATGGACGACGAGGACGTCTACGGGCCGGAGTTCTTCCGGATGGGTTTCGGCGAGGCGGTGGAGGGTGGTTACCTCACCGACTACCAGGTTCTGGTCATCGCCACAGCCGAGGATCCCGTGATCGAGCAGTTCGACTACATCGAGGCCGGCGACGACCGGGAGCCGATCAACGCGGGGGAGGCCGTCCGGCTGGCCGGATGCTGGGACGCCCTGGCCGACCCCACCACCCGGAGCGCCGCCGGGCGCGTCACCGGGGCGGTCAACCCGGAGTTCGCGGCGAGACGTGCCATCGCGTTCACCAACACCATCAAGAACTCTCAGCGGCTCGAGAGGT
>JAPONU010000360.1 GCA_026713745.1 bacterium | reverse complement strand
GGGGCCCCTCAGTCCTCGGCCGGCGTCTCGGCCGCCCGGTGACGGATCTCGGTCACGACCGAGGCATCGGCCAGCGTGGTGGTGTCGCCCAGGTTTCGCCCCTCCACGACGTCGCGCAACAGCCGGCGCATGATCTTCCCGCTGCGGGTCTTGGGCAGGTCGGGCACCAGCACCACCGCCCGGGGCCGGGCTATCGGGCCCAACTTCGTGGCGACGTGCCCGCGGATCTCCTCGCGCAACGCGTCGCTCGCCTGGGCGGTTCCCCGCAGGATGACGTAGCCGACGATGGCCTGGCCGGTGACGGCGTCGCTGGCGCCGACCACGGCCGCCTCGGCCACCGCCGGGTGGTCCACCAGCGCGGACTCCACCTCTGTGGTGCTGATGCGGTGGCCCGAGACGTTCATGACGTCGTCGACGCGTCCCAGCAGCCACAGGTAGCCGTCTTCGTCGAGTTTGGCGCCGTCGCCGGCGAAGTACCGGCCCTCGAAGCGCGACCAGTACGTCTCCTTGTAGCGCTCGGGATCGCCCCAAATGCCCCGCAGCATCGACGGCCACGGCCGGGTGATGGTGAGGTAGCCACCGCCCCGGGTGACCGGGTTGCCGCTGTCGTCCACGAGTTCGGCGAAGATGCCCGGCAGTGGCTGCGTGGCCGAGCCCGGCTTCGTTGTGGTCACCCCGGGCAGCGGGCTGATCATGTGCCCGCCGGTCTCGGTCTGCCACCAGGTGTCCACGATGGGGCAGCGTTCGCCGCCGATGTTGGTGTGGTACCACATCCACGCCTCGGGATTGATGGGCTCGCCCACGGTGCCGAGCACCCGCAGGGACGACAGATCGTGGCGAGCAGGCTCGCTGGCACCCCAGCGCATGAACGTGCGGATCGCCGTCGGAGCCGTATAGAGCTGCGTGACGCCGTAGCGGTCGATGATGTCCCAGAGGCGATCCTTCGGCCAGGTCGCCCGGTCGCCGCTGCGGAACTCGGGGCGCGGCGTGTCCGGGGTGCCCTCGTAGATCACCGAGGTGGCGCCGTTGGCCAGCGGGCCGTACACGATGTAGCTGTGCCCGGTCACCCAGCCGATGTCGGCGGCGCACCAGTAGACGTCGCTGTCGGGGCGCAGGTCGAAGACGTAGCGCTGGGTGAACGCCACCTGGGTGAGGTACCCGCCGGTGGTGTGCATGATGCCCTTGGGCTTGGCGGTGGTGCCCGAGGTGTACAGCAGGTACAGCAGGTGCTCGCTGTCGAAGGCTTCGGGCCCACCCGGGGGGTCGGCCGTGGCGGGGTCGGCAGTTGCCATGACTTCGTGCCACCACAGGTCGCGCCCCGGCGACATGTCCACGTCGAGGTCGCAGCGGTTGACCACCACGACCTTCTCCACGGTCGGCGCACCGGCCGCCAGAGCCTCGTCCACGTTGACCTTCAGCGCCGACGGGGCGCCGCGCCGGTAGCCACCGTCGGCAGTTATGACCATGCGGGCCTCGGCGTCGGTGCAGCGGTCCACGATGGCGTCGGGCGAGAAGCCGCCGAAGATCACCGAGTGCGCCACGCCGATGCGGGCGCACGCCAGCATGGCCACCGGCAGTTCGGGGATCATCGGCATGTAGATGGCCACCCGGTCCCCGGCCCGCAGACCCAGGGAGCGCATCACGGCGGCGAAGCGGCGCACCTCGTCGAGCAACTCGGCGTAGCTGATGGTGCGGGTGTCGCCCGGCTCCCCCTCCCAGTGGAAGGCCACCCTGTCGCCCCGACCGGCTTCGACGTGGCGGTCGAGGCAGTTGTAGGCCATGTTGAGCTTGCCGCCCACGAACCAGCGGGCGTACGGCAGGTCCCATTCGAGAGTTGTCTCGAAGTCGTCGAACCAGGTGAGCAGTTCGCGGGCCTGGCGCGCCCAGAACGCCTCGTAGTCGGCGGCGGCCTCCTCGTAGAAAGCCCGCGCCGCGGCGGCCTCGGCGAAGCCCTCCGGCGGCGGGAACGTCCTCTCCTCGACGTAGAAGTCCGCGATGGTCGCTTCGGCCATGGTCACACCTCGCTTCGCCCCGCAGCGGGACACCTTGTGTCCCGACCGCGTCCCCGACCACAGAGTCAGGCGGCTGCCGATCCTACCCTCAGGCCGGCACCGGAGGCC
>JAPONU010000359.1 GCA_026713745.1 bacterium | reverse complement strand
GGCGGCGACAGGTCGATCCGGAGCCGTGCAGCCAGTCGCAGCAGGTCGGCATCGGAGCGGTCCGCTCCGAGAAACTCCACCAGTTCCTCCTGGCGGGGCTGACCGAAGGCGAGGCGGTAGGCGGCGAGCGCCTTGCGCAGTCTCGGCAGAGCCGCCGCCTCGCGGCTGAACGGAATGACGGGCACGTGTCGTTCGATCCTCGCCGGCCCGCGGTGAAACACCCAGTAGGGGACCATCTCGCCGACGGTGGTCGGCTCCTCCGGCGTCGCCATCGCGAACAGCCGGCTCCAGGGATCCTCCGGTCCGCCCGCCCCGCGCCGGAGCAATCCCGGGCCGTGGGTCGCGGCGATGTTCCGGCGCACGGCGTGACCCTTGTATCTGTGGACGCGACCTTCGCGCTGCTCGAGGTCGACGGGGTTGGCGGGCAGATTCCAGTGAACCACGGCGTGGCACCAGAGATGGAAGTCCAGCCCTTCCTGGCCAACCGACGTGGAGGCGAGAACGAACGGCCAGAACGGCGAGTTGAAAGCCCTCGAGACCGAATCGGCGCGGATCTCGCCGCCGCCGTCGAGAGCCTGGGTGCCGTAGGCGACGGCGAAGCGTGTGCGCATCCGGCGCTGGGCGACCTCGACCCTCCCGTGGTGGCACCCTCGGCGGGGGACGTCGACGCGGAACGTGGAGGTCCGGAGATCGAGGGCCTCGGCGAGGCTGTCGGCGATGTCCCCGGCCGCCGTGCCGCGCCGCTCATCGTCCTCGAGGCCGAGGTAGCCGAGCCAGTCGCGGAGCACGTGGACGTGCTCGTCGAGCACGGCCCCGAGGTTGCCGTCGATGGCGTGCCGCAGGACGTCACGCCAGTAGCGTCCGCCCTCGTCGATGTCGGACTCCTCGGAGCGGTCGCCGACGATGATGCCGGTGACCTCGGGGGCGTTGAAGAAGTTCCGGAAAGCGCCGGCGACGCGAGCGGCGTTCAGCACTGCCGCTTCATGGGACAGCGGGAGCCCCGTGACGGAACCGATCGCCCGGAGCGCGCACTGCGCCGGACCGCCGACGGCAAGCTCCGCGAGCACGTCGCTGAGGTCGTCGGGCACGCGGCCCAGAGCGCCGGGCCCGTAGTCGAGCATGGCCCGCGCCTCGGCCACGTGCGCGCGGAGCCCGCGGTCGCCCTCGCCCGCTCCCCAGTGCCCGAGGTCGCGGGCGAGCAGTCGGGACGTCGCCGACCGGTGACGTTCCCCGTCGAGGAGCAGCGGCGCGGCCCAGTACCAACGCCGATCCACGGGCCCATCGATCGGCGCGGATCCGACGAGAGGTCCGACGGCGCCACTCACTCGACCTGCGACCTCCGCGAGCACTTCGGCGGCACGGCGCCGCCCGCCGGGTGTCGCCGGCCGTGGATCTCCCAGTTCGGCGAGGCTCGGGCTCGGATAGATCAGACCGAAGGTGGTCATGGACGCCGCCCTGCGGTCGCCGTCCGCCTCGCCGGGCCTCGGCCGGTCGGTTGTGCGCTCGCTGGTCCCGAAGGCGAGGCGCCGGCCGCCGCGTCGCCGGTAGTCGGCGGTGTAGTCGTGGCTGCGTCCGGCGTAGGCGCGGCGCTCGGCCTCGAAGCTGACCAGCGAGGAGACGACCTTCGGGACCACCGCCCAGCCCGAGAAGATCAGGCGCTTGGTGAAGCCGGCTGCCTCATGGGACTCGTACACCGAACCGGTGTCGTAGTAGCGGAACGACGGCGGTATCCAGAGCAGTTCGAAGGCGCGGTGGCGCCCGAGGTCGTCCAGCAGCCACCGGAGTCGCCCGTTCTGGGGATCGACGTGCCCGTAGGCCTCGACATCGTCCCAGTCCAGGAGACCTGGTCCTGGATCGAGCCCAGCCCCGTCGAGAGGGCGACCGGCGGATGCAGCCTCCATCACGGCCCGCTTCAGCTTGTACTCCTCCATGAAGTTCACGAGATACGGGGCCGACTTCCAGTACTCGCCGGGCTCGTGGTGCCCCACGGTCTCGGCCAGGTCTCCGAAGCGGAGGTAGGCGCGAAGATCCTGCGGCTTCACCTCGACGTGCGCCCCCGGCTCGTGCAACATCCCGTCGCGGTCGGGCGTCGCCGCCAGCCGCTCGGTGCGCGCCATCACGCCTTGCAGTTGACCCTCGATCTCGCCGCAGATCCCCTTGGCGGCGTCCAGCGACTCGGCCGAGGTGAGCGCCAGCCGGAGGGCGCCGAACCGGTCCCGCAGCCGGTCCACCCGCCGCGAGTCCTTGAGCAGGAACGAGCAGGTCTCGTAGAAGTCCTCGTAGTGGTCGCTCTCGGGGTCGTCGCCCGTGGTGTACATGCGATACGGCGTGGCGGAGAGAAGCAGGGTCCGCGTGACCCTTCCCGAGTCCGGGTCCTCGTAGTCGAACATCCGGTGCGCCAGCATGGCCGCGAAGTTGGCCGGATCGGGCCGCAGCAGGTCTTTGAACCGCTGGAACTCGTCGAGGATCACGAGGTCGGGCCGCAGGGCGGCAATGCCGACGGTCGCCATGATGCGGCGAGTCTCGCCAATCAATTCCCGGCGAGGCCTCAGCAGGTCGTCGGGAAACGTGCGCTTCCAAGCCAATCCGGCGGCGAGTTCGTCGAACAACTCACGCAGAGTCGGTCGGCCGGCGGCAATCCGCGCGCGGTCGACCTCTGCGAGCCGCGCGGCGAAGTCTTCAAATGATCCCTCGATGCGCGGCCGGAACTGGCGCTCCAGCCGACGCAGCCGCTCATCCGGGTTGACCCGGATGCCGTACCAGAAGATCCGCCGAGCCGGCGCGGTCATCGCGCTCGCGCCCCAATGGGCGCGCAGGAACGTGTACGCCAGGCAGCGCTCGCGGAACCGGCCCGTGCTGCGCCCGAAGTCCAGCGACGTTCCGGGCGTGATCGCCAGCAGATTGATGCCCGCCCGCCGGCTGTCGCCGTGATCCAGATCTGCGAGCGGGAGCATGGTGAGCCGCTCGATTTCCTCCAGAGGCTTGATTCCCTCGGGGACGAGCTTGCGGACGTTCTGGCGGGCGATCGCCGCGTTCGAGCAGACGTAGACGATGTCGTGTCGTGCATCGCCGGTGCGCCGGAGGTGGTCGATGACCTGGGCGATCACTCCCTTGGCGACGTGGGTCTTGCCGAGCCCGACCTCGTCGGCGATCAGGAACCGGGTTGCGGGATCCTCCTCGGCGAACATCCGCTGGAACGTCCAGCCGGCGGTTCGCCGCTGGAAGTCCTTCAGGCCACCCAGGGTTGACTCGACATCGATGTGCTCGCCAACCACGTGCTCGGCGGTCACCGGGCCTCGGCCTCCCGCAGGGCGATGGCGTGGACGGTCTCCCAGAGTTCACCGAATCCCGGCGGCAGCGCGCCGTCGGCCGCCAGGTCCGAGATCAGCGGGTGCAGACCGATGAGCTTGCGAGGGTCCCGCCGCATGGTTCGCAGCAACTTCTCCAGCACCGGCAGGCCCAACGGGCCGGCGTCGCCGGCGCCTGCGTCTCCCTCAACCCCCTCGATGGGATCGAGCAGGTCGACTCGGCCCGGATCGTCGTGCAGCAGCGCCAGGAGGTAGCGAAGGAAGCGCTCCGCGTTCCCGATCAGGGCGCGCAGCAGTATCCGCTCACGGTCCTCGGGCACCCCGGTGAGCGGGACAGGCACCACGAAGGCGGTCCGCGAGTCGTCGTCGCCCTCGCGGGCGACTTCGAACGCCAGGAAGCCGCTGAGGGCTTCCAGGGTCGTCTCGAACCGGACCTCCAGGGGGCGGTCCGGTTCGATCCGCCTCCTGTTGCCCGGCGACGCCAGCGGCCGGCAGTGCACGGCCGTTCCCGCCGGCGCGCCCAGCGGCTCCCGCGACCGGTAGGTGACCGCCCAGCCGCTGCCGCTGGGCTCCACGACGCCCTCGAAGTGCAGCCGGGAGATGGAGCGGCGGATGTGGTCGAGGCCAGCCGGACCGTCGGTGGTCGGCGCCGGTTCGTTGCGCTTGTAGGCCCTGAACAGGTCGCGCAGTCCACGCTCGTCGCCGCTGCCGTCGCACAGCCTGTCGATGCCGAGGAGTTCGGCACTGCCGGCGAACTCCAGCAGGATCTCGACGTTGCTCGTGAACGCCGCCCCGGTTGCGTTCGCCGACCCCAGGAATAGGCGCGCCCGCCCGCCGTTCTCGAAGGCGAAGACCTTGGCGTGAAGCCCCACGAGAGGGCGGCCCGGATCTTCCGGCGAGGTTGAGGCGCCCTCCGGTCCGGGCTCGCCCAGGCTCCCGTCGTCTAGAACGTAGACGTCCCCGACCTTCCCGAGCGTCGCCTGCTCCAGCTTGTCCAGCCAGTCCGGCGTGCTGACCAGTTCGTGCACCGGACCGGGATGCACGCTGTCGAAGAAGGCGTCGCTGACGAACGGCGAGATGACGAGCGATCTCTCCGAGGTTGCCGGCAGCGGCGAAGGTCGTTCCCCGGTCAGGCCGAGCACGTGAGCCGACAGTTCCTCCACGCCCTCCGGCAGGGCGAACCTCGCGGCTCTGAGAGCTGTCGAGAGCGATTCGACCCGCCTCCGGTGGACGTCGGCGACCTCACCGACCGGGCTCGCAAGGAGTCCCCCGAACAGGTCCGCCACCGCGGCCAACGAAGTGCCGGCACCGAGCGTCGTCTCGTCGAGACGGACGACGGTGTCCCAACTCGCATCGAACGTGAGGTTCCGGCTGGACACGAGGACGCGGAGCCGGCTCTCCCGCCGTGGGGCACCCTTCCGCCCGACCGCGGACTCGTAGCGCAGCAGCCACACCTTGGGATGCACGATCCCACCGGGGCGCGGGGCGACAACCGGGACCACCACCTGCTCGAGGAAGGCGAAGACCCGCCGCGACGGCGCCAGAGCGATCTCGCCCGCCTGGCAGAACACGGTGAGGCGGCCCGCGTGGGAGCGCAGCGCGTGCAGCAGCTCGATCGGCTCGTGGGGGGTCGCGCCGGGCGCGGTGCGGTCGGTCGTGGGGTCGGGTTCGGCGCCCGCTGGGTCTGGCTGGGCGCCTGCTGGGTCGGGTTCGGCGCCTGCGGGTGCTGCGTTTCCGGGGGCGGATTTGTCGGCGACGGTCGCGCCGGGAGCACCGCCGGGCATCTCGTCGCCGGTGGCGATCGCGTCGGGGCGGGCGAACGCCAGCGCTGCGGGCACCGCCAGGAGCGCCCGAAGGTCCAGCGTGAAGGTCACCGCCGCGGCGGACTCCAGGCCGAAGCCGGCCGGTGGCGCCAGAGCGTCGATCAGCGTGAGGCGGTTGGCGGGCTGGAGCATCAGCGCGCCGCCGCCCGCCCCGCCGCGACCCCCGGAGTCGGGACCGCCGTCGGCTCGTGGATAACCGGCGCCTCGTCGATCCCCAGTGCTCTGGCGATCTCGGCGAGGTAGTTCCGGGTGATTCGCCACCGGTAGCTGAGCTGGCCGCCGCCGGGCAGGCCGCTCCAAGTCTCCAGGGCCGCCCGGTTGCCGAGTCGTGCCCGCTTCGACTTGAGCTGGATCTCCCGCCTGGCGATGCGCTCGTGAACCTGGCGGTCTTCTGCGAAGCCGCCGGGGTCGTCCACCCCGGCCCGGATCACGAAGTTCAGGAACTCCGTGGTGGCGCCGCTGATGCCGGCGACGCCCACGGCGTGCCAGAACCCGGGGAGGTCCTCGGCCCAGGCGCGCAGCTCCCCGAGCCGGCCCTCGAGCAGTTGCGCCCAGTCCTCGAGGCGGCCGAGTTGGCGCTCCTCCACCTCGCCGGTGTCCCAGCCGAACTCCGCCCTCGCCTTGCGGGCCAGCAGGACGTTGTAGACGAGTTGCGGTCCCAGGGTCAGTTCGGAGAAGCAACGGGCATGGCGAAGCAGTTCGACGAGACGGTCGGGCATCCCGCCGGTCGGTACCTCCCACGGGAAGCCGGCCTGCCCGGCCGGCGACGGTCTGGCGCTGCAGAACGCCGGCAACGAACACGGGCGGTGCCGGCGGATGTGATCCACCAGCAGCAGCGCCTCGTCGCGCGTCAGGTCGAACGTGAGGTCCGCCTCCAGGAAGTCGTCGGGCGGTGGGGGCAGCGATGCCCACATCGCGGTGGCCGGCGCCGTGGCTTCATTGTCGTCGTCGCGTTCGGGCCGCTGCCGCCCCAGCGCCGCCGCCCGCCGCCCGTACTCGGCGATACTGAGATCCAGCCGTCGCAGGCCCCAGCTTCCCAGCCCGCCCCAGTAGATGGCGCTCGGCATGCGCTTCAGATTCCGACCGGCGCTGAAGCCGATGACGCCGTTCCCCGACCCCAGGTGGCGGAGACAATCGATGAGCCGGGCCTCATTCGCCCGGAGCCGGCGGGCGAAGTCGCCGGCCTCGACACGCCGGTCCTCGAGCCGGCCGAAGATCCACGGAAGGAAGATGAAGTAGCGCAGCCTCGTCTGGATTGTCGAGGTGCCGGGGTTCAGCTTCGCCGAGAAGGCGTCCCGCACGGTGGCCAGGCCCAACTCGTCGAGAGTGTCCGGCTCCTCCAGAGAGCGAAGCAGCGTGGCCACCCGCTCGCTCGCGGCTGGATCCAGATCGAGCCAGCCGAGCGCTGACGCCGGTGAATAAGCGGTCATGTGAATCGCCCTCGATGTTGGGCGGGCCGGCGGTACGTCACGCTGCGGCATCGCTCCTCGTCGTAGTACTCGCCGATCTTCTAGATCATGTCGACGACTCTGCGCCATTCGTCCACGTCGCGCCCAGCGTCTCGAGTGTGGAATGGAGAAGCACGCCGACCACACCTGATCCCGCCGGCGGGGGAGTACCGCCCCGGCCTCGGTGGTCGTCACACCCCCGGGGGCGCAAACCCCGGACCTGCGGGTCGCGGGCCGGCGATGGGGTGAACGAGCCGGCGATCTCGTGCAAAGCTGGTCGCAGGCAGATCGTGGATGGGGGCGGTCAGCGAGCCGGGGCGGCACCCGGCGCGCTGCGTCTCACACCTTCGGTGTGGATCCACAGAGAGGTCACCCATGAGCAGCAGTCCCAACCCGAAGCCCGTCGTCATGATCGGCGCGCTGGACACCAAGGGCGCCGAATTCGCCTTCGCCAAGGAGCTCATCGAGTCCGAGGGTCTGGAGGTGTTGGTGGTCGACTTCGGGACGATGGGCGAGCCCACCCTAATGCCCGCCATCACGCGGGCCGAGGTCGCGGCGGCGGCAGGGGGCGACATCGCCCACCTCGCCTCGGGCGAGCACAAGGACGAGGCGATGGAGACCATGGCGAAGGGCCTCGCCGTCGTCGTCCGCGGGCTGTACGACGAGGGGAGACT
>JAPONU010000358.1 GCA_026713745.1 bacterium | reverse complement strand
CTCTGCGCGGTGCTGGTGCTCACCGCCTTCAGCCAGCGGGAACTCGTCGCTCAGGCCGCCCAGTCGGGCGTCCTGGCCTACCTGGTGAAGCCGTTCGCTGCGGGCGAGTTGGTGGCGGCCATCGAAATCGCCCTGGCCCGCTTCGGCGAGACGCAGGCGCTGGCGGCCGAGGCCACCGACTACGCCGAGCAACTCCGGACCCGCAAGGTCGTCGAGCGCGCCAAGGGCCTGCTGATGGACAACTACGGCTTCCGCGAGGGCGACGCCTTCGTCTTCATGCGCAGGACCGCCATGAACCAGCGGCGCCCGATGCGTGCCGTGGCCGAGGATCTTCTGGCGGGGACCCTGTCGGTGGCGTCGAAGCCCGCCGACGACTCGCGGTGAGGCGCCGCGGCGCGCCCGTTGCGCCGCCCGCCGTCGCCCCTCTTGCGTGAACCCGTGACCGACCTGCTGCTCATCGACGGTCATTCCCTGGCCTACCGGGCCTTCTACGCGCTTCCCGAAGAGATGCGAACGGCCTCGGGCCAGGTCACCAACGCCGTCTACGGCTTCACCTCGATGCTGATCAACCTGCTGCGCGACCACCGGCCCGAGCGTGTCGCCGTGGCGTTCGACCTGCCGGGCGGAACGTTCCGCCACGAGCGGCTCGACAGCTACAAGGCCAACCGCTCCGCGCCGCCGGAGATCTTCCGGGAGCAGCTGGGCCTGCTGCGGCAGGTTCTCGGCAGCCTCGGCGTCCAAACGGTGGACGCCCCCGGCTTCGAGGCGGACGACGTGCTGGCCACTCTGGCCTCCCAGGCCCACGAGCAGAAACTGGGCGCGGCGATCGTCACCGGTGACCGGGACGCGTTCCAGCTGGTCGCAATGCAACGGGTCACGGTGCTCTACCCCCGGCGAGGCATCTCCGACCACGACGTCTGCGACGCCGCGGCGGTCCTCGAGCGGACCGGCGTGGAGCCCGCCGACTACGTGGCCTACGCGGCGCTCCGCGGCGACCCCTCCGACAATCTCCCGGGCGTGCCGGGCGTGGGGCCCAAGACCGCCGCCCGGCTCATCAACACCTTCGGGGGCATCGACGGCATCTACGCGCACCTCGACGATCACTCCCCGAAGCTCAGGTCCTCACTCGCCGAGTCGAGGGACACCGTCCAACTCAACTGCGAGCTCATGGAGCTGCGCCGGGACGTGGAACTGGGTGTGTCGGTGGCCGATCTCGCTCTCGCCCCGCCCGACGTGGAGGGGACCCGGCGGCTGTTCGACTTCCTGGAGTTCGGCTCACTCCTCGGGCGCCTCAGCGAGGCGCTGGGTGTGGAGTTCGCACCCGCCGCGTCGGTCGAAGTGCTGGAGGTCGCCGTCGAGCCGGCCGCCTCTGCTGCGCAAGCCGCGGCCCGCGCCGTCGAGTTGGCGGCTGGCTCGTCCCTGGCGGCTGCGGCGGCGTGGGCCGGCCGGCCCGGCCGCTCGCCCCTCGAAGGCCTGGCCCTGACCGGCGACGGCGGATCCGCCGGGTCGGGGGGATCCGGCGGAGCGGTGTGGCTTCCCGGAGAGTTTCTCGGCGACGCTGCGGTGCGCGAGGCGCTCGGGCGGCTGTTCGGCGAGGGCGCTCCCGCCCTGGTTGCCCACGATGTCAAGGCTCTGATGCGGGGTCTGCTGTCCCTCGGCATCGACATCGGATCACTGGAGATGGACACCGCGATCGCGGCGTACCTGCTGGATCCGTCACAGTCGAACTACCCCGTCGGCGATCTCCTGGCGCGCTACACCGGATGTTCCCTGCCCGCCGGCGAGGCCGAGACCGTGACGCAGGGACGGCTGGCGTTCGCCGAGACCGGCGAGGCGCTGCGGACCCGTACCGCGCTCGAGGCCCTGGCCGCCGCCCGCCTGGCGGAACCCCTTCGCGCCGAACTGCGCGACGGCGGCGCCGAG
>JAPONU010000357.1 GCA_026713745.1 bacterium | reverse complement strand
GGTGTTCAGCAGCGCAGGGGTATGTGTTGGGGTTTGCGGTCGGGGTATTGCATGGTGAGTTTCCCGCGGGGTCCGCGGGTGATCTCGGCGCCGCGTTTGGAGTGGATCTCCTTGTGGTGGCAGTGCCCGCACAGCAAACAGAGATTGTCGAGGTCGGTGGGGCCGCCGTCTTTCCAGTTGCAGATGTGGTGCGGCTCGCAGTAGCTGTTGGGGGCGCCGCAGCCGACGCAGCCCTTGTCGCGCACCGCGAGGGCGATGCGCTGCGCGTCGGTGGCGTCGCGCACGGCGCGACCCAACCAGAGTGGCTGCCCGTCGGTGTCGAACAGGGCGGGCAGGATGTCGGCCTCGAGGGCGAGGCGCACGAACTCGTCGGCGGCCAGCGGCGTCCCGTCGTACAGGCGCGGGTTCGCGAGCTGGTTCGCCACGAAGTCGTAATCGGCCACGACCACCAGACTCGTCCGCGGCGCCTTGCCCTTGCCGCCCCGCGTGGCCAGCGACTCGAGAGCGTCCGCATACAACTGCGCGGTGGTGGCGCGCTTGTTCGGGTTCTTCGGGTTCTTCGAGTTCTTCGGGTTCTTGTGGTTCTCGGCCTTGAGGAGCCGGCGGTACTCGGCGCCGAGCGCGGTCTGCACCCGGGCGCCGGCGAGGGGATCCAGCCAGCCGCTGAGGCGGAACATGCCGTCGGCCTGTGCGCGGATGGAGAACTCGCGGCGCTCCCGCTGGCGGCGGCGCCGCTGTTCGAGGCCCTCCCCGGCGGTGCGCTCGTTGAGGTGATCGCGCACCGTGCGCCCGAAACGATCCGCCGGCTGGTCTGCCGCGGCAGCGAGGGGCGTCTTTTCGTCGATGGAGGTCGCCTCGGCGGCCTCGGCGATCATCTGCGCCTGCCGGGCGGTGATCGCCCCGGCGGCCAGAGCCTCCGCCGTGTCGGGCAGCCATTCGAGGCGCCCCGCCAAGCGCACGTCCCGCTTCGCCTTGGAGCGCGACTCCCGCAACCGGTCCCGCACCGCCACGGTGGCCTCCGCCTCCCCGCGCCGCCCGGCGATCGCCGCGACGGTCTCGGCGCGCAACG
The DNA here is from genome assembly GCA_026713745.1 of bacterium. Taxonomy (GTDB): domain Bacteria; phylum Actinomycetota; class Acidimicrobiia; order Acidimicrobiales; family CATQHL01; genus VXNF01. Next base: position 1,011 of record JAPONU010000357.1, on the reverse strand, counting down.
CCGCCGCCGCGGACTCGACGCGCCCCACCAAACCCAACCGCTCATCGAGACGCTCGGCGCCCAACGAGTCCAACCCCTCGCGCAACACCCCCAACACCGCCGACAGCCAACCCGCCACATCCCCGCCGGCCCCCGACGCGCTCACACCCCCACACCCGCACACCGACACCGCCGAACCGCCGACGATGGCGTCGCTGCCGGCGATGTGGGTGGGATTGGTCACACGGGCACTCTGCCTGACGCCGCCGAGGTGCCCGCCGGCGTCGCTGCCGGCGATGTGGGTGGGATCGGCTACCGGGGCACTCTGCCTGACGCTGTTGAGGTGCCCGGCGGTGTCGCTGCCGGCGAACAAGGTGGGATCGGTCACTGGCACTCCCCGCGGGTCTTCGGTCCGGCTCGGGTCGACTCCCGTCGACAAGCCGGTCAACAAGACCGACCCCGTTTCAATCGAGGTCAGTGACCGGTACCCCCTACTCTATCAACCCCCTACGACACTCACAACACCTGTTCGTCAAAGTTCGGAAACATATTCTCAACAACCCAGGAATCCTCACCGACACCGCCGACGGTCCCGACACCACAAACCAAGTGACCCACCCACCCACACCTCGTGGAACCAACTGGGTCACGGCGGGGTCCAGCCCGGCGGCAGACCACCCACCCACACCCCGTGGAACCAACCATCCAGCGTGCGTGCGCTGACGCCGTCGTGGTGTGCTCGCTGACGGTGGCCCCGGACGCCGCCGAGGCCTGCCGGTGGACGATCATCGAGAGAGCCGATGACGTCTTCTTCGACGCGGCCGGGCGCCGGTCGTTCTGCGATCGCCTACCCGGCAACTGGCGCCGCAACTGCTACAGCGTGATCCTGCTCTAGTGTCCTGAGCCGTTAATTCGTGTGAGATATGTGGCGAGGGTTGCGAGGATGTCGTCGGCGGTGCGGTGCCAGGTGAAGGGTTTGGGGTTCTGGTTCCAGTGGTCGATCCAGGTGTTGATGGAGTCTTGGAGTTCCCT
>JAPONU010000356.1 GCA_026713745.1 bacterium | reverse complement strand
GAGCGCTCAGGCGCGCGGAGTCCGGATTCGCTATCCGATCCTCGGCTTCGACAGATGCCTACGCCGACGGTCGTCGGCGATGGCCGCGACGCAGGCGATGTCGAGTTGCTCGGGACACTGCTCGCGTGCCGATGCCAGGGCGTCGATCGCTCTAGCGGCCACCGAGAGCGCGTTCAAGGCGTCCTCCTTCGTGCAGGCGTAGTCGTGGTCGTAGTCGGCGTAGACGCGGGTGGAGAAGAGCGACTCGAAGTCCTCAGCAAACCGCAGCAGATGGGGATGGCAGCTCGGATTGCCCGGCAGCCACGGCACCGACGCCCTGGCGCAAATCGCGGCGCACACATTCCGCACCGCACCATGACCCACAAGCCGGCGGACGGCGTGTCGGGCGGCGTTGGCCGGGTAGTGGCGGGCGACCTCCTGCGTCAGGGCGGCGAAGGTGGCGTAGTAGGCCGTCGAGATCGCACGGCGTAGACGCGGAACCCGCGGCCGGCCCGGCCCCACCGGCACCAGGTGGCGCGCCGCATCGAGCAGGCCCTCGGGGCTCAGCACGGTGAACGCCGCGAGCTACGCGGGCTGCAGTTGCACACCCCGCTGGTGCGCCGGATCGGCGAGTTGCTCGGAGGTGCGGAAAAGGGAGTGCGTGAACGCGGCGTCCCCGATCGCCTCGCGAGTACACCGGCGGTACTTGTCGAGCACCTCCAGTGGCCAGCACTCGCCACCATGCGGGGGCAGCTCCCAGATCGCGCAGATCATCCACTCGTCCACACAGTCGTAGTCCGGCTCGATCCAGAAGTAGCGAACACGTGCCGCTTCCCCCTCCGAGCACAGCACGTCGTTGAGTTCATCGAATGCTGTTCTGGCAAGCTCATGTAATGTCATAGTTTGAGTCTACACCAAACGTCACCACTCCGCGTCGCCCACGGCCAGCCGGAACCTTAGAAGAACGTGCGCACCGCGCCGACGACGTTGTAGTCGTCGTCGACCACCGGCATGGCCCGCCAGCGGTCGAACGAGGTGCAGGGATGGGAGATCCCGCAGCCGAGAACGTCGCCGACCCTCAGATCGAACCCGGGTGCGATGCGGACGAAGCCGTGCTGGTCGTTCAGTTCGAACACTTCGAGCCGGCCTTCGACGTCGTGCATCTCGCCGTCGCGGCGAAGCGTCTTGGGGATCGGCAGATCCATGTCGAAAGAGGCGTCGCGCTTCCCGAATCCCATCAGGGCGAGGTCGGGCTCGGGGCGGGAGACCACATAGGACCAGAGTGTGAAGGCCGGACGCAGCGCCGCGTAGGTGTCCATCGGCGGCCGCACGCCGAACGGTCCCGAGTCGAGGTAGAGCTTCGAGTCGTGGGTCGCGTAGCCGCCGGGGCGGATGACCGGACGCACCGGTCGACCGATGTCCCAGTCGCTGCCGAGAATGGCCACCACCCGGTCGGGGAACATGCTCCCGCCGGCGGTGACCACCACTTCGTCGAGATGGTCGAAATGGCCGGCGGCGGCCAGCCGTTCGGTGAGGTCCCGCATGCGCTCCAGGAACTCGTCCACCTCGCTGAAATCGTCGCCCTGGAAGTGCAGGATGCCCTCGTAGCCCTCCACGCCCACCAGGCGGACGCGGTCGGAGGCGGCGATCCGCTCGGCCACCGCCACGGCCCCCTCGATCGTCCGGCAGCCGGTCCGGCCGCCCATCATGCCCAGTTCCACGAGCCCGCCGATCGGCCGGCCCACCGGTCGGCCGGCCAGCGCCGCCTCCATTTGTTCGGTGCCCGCGACCGAGTCGATCAGGCACAGCAGTTCGACGGCGGGGTGGGCGTCGAGTTCGTCGGCCATCCAGACGACGGCCGCCGGATCCACCACCTGGTGAGCGATGAGGATCCGGGGGATGTCGAAGGCCCGGAAGATGCGGGCCTGGCTGGCCGTGGAGGCGGTGATGGCCCACGCCCCCGCTTCGAGTTGAAGGTGTGACAGCTCCGGCGACATGCTCGTCTTGCCGTGGGGCGAAAGCGAAACGCCGCTGTCCTCACAGAACCGGGCCACCGTGTCGATGTTGTGGGCCAGGGCACTCTCGGAGATCACCATCACCGGGAACATGAAGTCGTCGG
>JAPONU010000355.1 GCA_026713745.1 bacterium | reverse complement strand
CTTGAGAGGTCTGTAGTAGAGCAGGCGGTTGCGCCCGGACACGTCCGTGAGCTGGCCGGCCCACTGTCGCGCGGCATGGCGCACGTGATCGACTCGCGACATGGAGTATTTCTAGCCCGGACTGCTCCCTTCACGTTGCCGGCTATTGCATAGGAGGCGTGGTCCGGGGCTTGCGCTGGTGTGATAACCGGGGAGGTTGTCCCTGGGTGAACGGGGTTGGGCCCTTGGTGGCCCGCCCGAGGCAGGTGGATCGGCGGCATACTGCGCCTCGAAGTCTGCGGAGTTTGCAAAGGAGCAGGCGATGCCGTGGCCCGATATCCACGACGAAGTGCTGTTCGGCCGCATCGAAGCCGAAGTCGAGCGTCAGAACACCACGCTGCAGCTCATCGCCTCGGAGAACTTCGCCTCCCCGGCCGTGCTGGCCGCCACCGGCTCGGCGCTCACCAACAAGTACGCCGAGGGTTACCCGGGTCGTCGCTACTACGGCGGTAACCAGGTGATCGACGAGGTGGAGGAACTGGCCCGCAGCCGGGTCCGCGAGCTGTTCGGCGCCGAGCACGCCAACGTCCAGCCCCACTCGGGTGCCAACGCCAACATGGCCGTCTACCAGGCCCTGCTGAAGCCCGGCGACATAGTGCTGGGCATGGCTCTCGATCAGGGCGGCCATCTGACGCACGGTTCGCCGGTCAATGCCAGCGGGATCCTTTACAACTTCGTCGCCTACGGCGTCGACGCCGAGAGCGAGCACATCGACTTCGACGAGGTCAGGGAGGTGGCTCTCGAGCACCGCCCCCGCCTCATCGTGGCCGGCGCCACGGCGTACCCACGGCTGATCCCCTCCGAGCCGCTGCGCGCCATCGCCGACGAGGTGGGCGCGCTCCTGCTGTTCGACGCGGCGCACGTCGCTGGTCTCATCGCCGGCGGTGTGCATCCCGACCCCGTGCCCCACGCCGACGTGGTGACGTTCACGACCCACAAGACGCTGCGCGGCCCGCGTGGCGGCTGCATCGTCTGCAAGGAGCCCCATGCCCGCGCCATCGACCGCGCGGTCTTTCCCGGCAGCCAGGGAGGCCCCCTCGAGCACGTGATCGCCGCCAAGGCTGTCGCCTTTGCCGAGGCCGCCACCCCGGCCTTCGCCGGCTACGCGGCGGGCATCGTCGGCAACGCCCGAGCGCTGGCAGCGGCGCTGGCCGGAGAGGGGTTCCGCCTCGTCTCCGGAGGGACCGACAACCACCTGATGCTGGTGGATCTACGCCCCTTCGACGCCGACCTCACCGGCGCCGAGGCGCAGACCACGCTCGACAGGGCGGGGATCACGCTGAACAAGAACACGATCCCCGGTGACGAGCGCTCCCCGTTCGTGACCAGCGGGCTGCGCATCGGCGCGGCCGCCGTCACGACGCAGGGAATGGGGCCCGACGAGATGGTGCAGATCGCGGCGTTGATCGGCCACACCCTGCGCCACCGCGGCGGCGAATCCGTCCTGGCCGCGGTGCGCGAGGAGGTCCGCGCCCTCTGCGCCCGGTTCACGCCTTACCCGCGAGCCGCCTCACCGCCAATGTGAAGACGGTTCGGCGCGGACCGGGCTGCGGGCGGCTGTCCGCGCTGTGACGGCCGGTTTCGGTACGTACCGAGTTTCATCGCGGTGAGCGCACTCGTGCTTCGTGTGCGACCTCGTTCCCGACACCGGATCCGATCGGGTGGCGTGGGCTGCGTGTATGACCCTGTGGGAGCGTCGGAGGACCGATGCGACGCTTCCCGCTCGTCGTGCTTCGGTTCTGAGCCGTGCTGCGGCTGGACGGTTCAGGTCGGGACGATGTCGACCCGGCGGGTGCTCGCGGCGGCGAGGGCGGCGAGGTCGTCCGGGTCGGACGTGATGATCTGATCGCCGTGATCGGCCATGGCGGCCAGTGCCGCGTCGATTGCGTCCGTGAGGCCGGAACGGGCGAGCAACGCGCCGGCCCGGCGTCCCAACTCGCCATCGAGCGGGACGACCTCGACGGCGTGCAATGCCCGCGCCAGCTGGGCCTGACGACCGGTTCCACCGCGCCAGACCTGAGCGATCACGCCCCCGTGGGTCATCGGCGGAGTCCCTGACCGCCGGGTCGCCTTGAGTCTCCGCCACATCGCCCGCTCGTTTCGCTCGAGCGCTACGAACGCACCCGCATCGAGAATGAGGCTCATCCGGCCGGCCGGCCGGCTGCCCGCGATGACCCGGCCGCATCCCGGTCTCGCTGGGCCTGTTCGGCGATCTCCTCGTCGGTGATGGAGCCGTGGGTGGCCTCGTACTCGGAGATCAGATCGTCGAGCGCGGCGAGGCGCCGATCCCTGGCACGGCGTTCTGCCATGGCTTCACCGACCCACTCGCTCACCGACCGGGAGCGGCCCTCGCTGACCGCCACATTGGCCTCTGCGAGAAGAGTCTCGTCCACTGTGATCGTGACGCGCTGCTTGTGCATACCATCAGCATATCGGCGTATTCAAAATCGCATACCCTCCGATCTGACAGTCTCGGGTGGGGGCGGTGCGGATCGCCACCGGACGGGCAGGCGGATCGCTGGCGTTGGGCAAGCCGGCGGATGGGTACGAGTCCCCGAGCCTGCGCGGGGGTTGTGAGCCGAACCTGCTGCCGATAGCTTGCGCGTGGTTTCACAAGCTCCGGGCGACCCGCGCCCGGTAGGTGGGCGAAGAGGCGAGCATGGACCAGCGTGATCCCCGCGAGAACGGCGCGCACGTGAGACCTCACGGTGCCGGCGATGCGCTGTCCAACGCCTTCGAGATGGTCGCCACACCCGCCCTGTTCGCCTTCTTCGGTCTCCTGCTGGACAAGGCCGTGGGAACGACGCCGCTCTTCACGCTGCTGTTCATGTCGATCGTGCTGGCCTATGTCACCTGGAAGGTGTTCAAGCGCTACGAGCGCCGGATGCAGACCTTCGAGAACAAGCTCCCGGGACGGCGAGGTGCCGATGCCTGAGAACGATCCTGCACCGAGCGGCGAGCCGGCGCCCGACGCCCCCGAGCGCAGGGTCGCCGGCGACATTGCCCGCAGGGGCCTGCTGGCGGGTCCGCCGCTGGTGCTGTTCTGCGCACTCGGCTGGGGCCTGGACGGGCTCTGGTCGGCTCTCCTGGCGCTCGGGCTCGTGCTCATGAACTTTCTCGCCGGCGCCGCCATCATCGGGTTCTGCGCCCGCATCTCTCCCGCTGCGCTCATGGGGGGCGTGCTCGGCGGCTACTTCCTGCGCCTCGGCATCATCACCGCGGTGGTCGTGCCGATCCGCCACGCCGGGTGGTTCGACGCCCTGCCGTTCGCCCTGGTGCTGCTCGTCCTGCACATCGGTCTGCTGATCTGGGAGTTGCGCCACGTGGCGGCCACGCTGACTCACCCCGGCCTCCACCCGGGCAGTGGCCTCTTCCGCACCGGCGCCCCGCGTCGCCCCCGGCGTAACCGCGGCGACGAGCCGGACAGCGACGCTGCACGGATCACTGAAGCGACGGTGAGCTCATGAGCATCTTCGCCCTGGACTTCCCGGCGGTCACCCATCTCTTCGAGTGGCCCGACATTGCTTTCACCGACACGTACCTGGCGCTCAACAAGACCTCGCTGATCTACCTCGTGGCGATGCTCCTCACCGTGGTCACCTTCGGCCTCGCCGCACGGAAGCGGTCGCTGGTCCCCAGCGGTGTGCAGCACGTGGCCGAGGGCGGCATCAACTTCGTCGAGCAGAACATCGTGATGCAGACCATCGGCGCCGAGGGCCGGAAGTTCATGCCGTTCCTCACGTCGCTGTTCTTCTTCATCTTCTTCATCAACATCTTCGAGGTCATCCCGTTCATCCAGTTCCCGGGCAACTCCCGCATGGCGGTCCCGCTGCTGCTGGCCCTGGTGGTCTGGGTGGTCTACAACTACATCGGGATCCGCAGCCAGGGCCTCGGCGGCTACCTCAAGAACTCGCTGTTCCCGCCGGGCGTGCCGTGGGCGCTGTACCTCATCGTGGCGCCCATCGAGTTGTTCTCGACCTTCTTGATCCGGCCGCTCAGCCTGGCGATCCGGCTCTGGGCCAACATGATGGCGGGGCACCTGCTGCTGGTCACCTTCGCCGTGCTGTCGGCCGCGCTGTGGGGCTTCGGCTACGTGCCGGGGCTGCTGCCGTTCTTCATGCTGGTGCTGCTGACCGCCTTCGAGATCTTCGTGAGCGCCCTGCAGGCGTTCATCTTCACGATCCTCACCGCCGTGTACATCGGCGGCTCCCTGCACCCCGAGCACTAGCACCGGCACACCACCCGACCGCCAACCGCACTCGATCCGGAGCACTAGCACCCGATCCCGAGCACCACTACCCGCAAACCGCACTCGATCCACAGAACCGCACACCAGCAACAGGAGAAGAATCGTGGTCAACCTCCTTGCCACAATCGGCATCCTTGCCCAGACAGAAGCAGGCGAGTTCCTTGACGGACTCAAGGCCATCGGCGCCGGGCTCGGCTACGGCCTGGCGGCCATAGGCCCCGGCATCGGCATCGGCCTCGTGGTCGGCAACGCCGTCACCGCAATGGCCCGCCAGCCCGAGTCGGCCGGCATGGTGCGAACCACCATGTTCCTGGGCATCGCCTTCACCGAGGCCTTGGCCCTCATCGGTTTCGTCGTCTTCATCCTGCTGCTTCCGTAGCCGGCGAGGACGCGCCATGAGAGCACGCAACCAACACGGCGGGCGGGCGAGGCGCCCGTCGCGGCTGCGACGGCGAGCATTCGCCGGCGCGCTGGTACTCCTCGCCGCGCTGTGGTTCGGCACCTCACCGGTGGCGGCCGCCGGCGAGACGCCCGGCGCCTGCATCGTGGAGAAGGTCGACGCCCTCGAGTTCGGCGGCCAGCGCGGCGCCGAGGCGCTGCACATCCTCGAGGAGACCGCCGCGACCCACGTCGATGTCGGCGCCGAGGAGAAGCTCGCGTCCTTCGAGAAGAAGCTCGAAGGGTGCCTCGAAGCCCCCAACCCGATCCTTCCCGAGGTGACCGAGATCATCTGGGGCGGCATCGCCTTCGTGGTGCTGCTGGGGTTGATGCAGTGGAAGCTGTTCCCCGCCGTCAAGCGCGGCATGGACCGGCGCGCCGAGAAAATCCGCGGCGACCTCGACGCGGCCGAGACGGCACGCACCGAGGCGCTCGAGGTGAAGGCGGGATACGAGGCCGAGTTGGCCGATGCCCGGGCCGAGGCCGGCCGCATCGTCGACGCCGCCCGGGCCGACGCCGAGCGGGTACGCGCCGATCTCGTCGCCCGCGCCGAGGAGGAGGCCGCCGAACTGCGGCAGCGCTCCGACCAGGATGTCGAAGCGGCCAAGCGTCAGGCGCTCAGCGACCTGCACAGCGAAGTGTCGGCGATCGTCATCGGCGCCGCCGAGTCGGTCATCGGGCAGAACCTCGACCACGACACGCAGATGCAGCTCATCGAGAGCTACATCGACGACGTCGGGTCGCGGAACTAGCCCGCCGCCACGGTACCCAGGTAGGAGAGGCCCCGGAGATGTCGTCAGACAGGGTCAGCAGCTACGCCGACGCACTCGTCTCGGTGGTGCAGGCCGAGGGTGACCTGGCCGCCGCCGAGGACGAGCTGTTCGCTGTGGCGCAGGCGCTGGCGGGTTCCGACGAGTTGCAGGAGGCGCTCTCGGACCGCCGCATCCCTGCCGCCCGCCGCCAGCAGATCGTCGAGGATCTGCTCGGCGCTCAGGCGGCGGAGGCCACTGTGGCGCTCGTGTCGATGGTGGTGGGCGCGGGTCGCGGCAGCGACCTCGTACGGATCATCGAGGCGGCTGTCGAGCGCAGCGCCGGCCTGCGCAACAAGGCCGTGGCGGAGGTCCGCTCGGCCGTCGCGCTCAGCGACGACCAGCAGCGACGCCTGGGCGAGGCGCTGCAGCAGGCCACCGGCAAGGACGTCACGGTCAAGGTGATCGTCGATCCCACCGTCATGGGCGGAGTCGTCACGCGCATCGGCGACGAGGTCATCGACGGCAGCGTCCGCACCCGCATCAACCAACTGCGTGAAGCGTTCTAGGAGCAACATGGCAACCTTCACACTCGACACCGGCGACATCACCGCCGCGATCCGTCGAAACCTCGAAGGCTTCTCGCCCGAGATCAGCCAGACCCAGGTGGGGCGCATCGTGGAGGTGGGCGATGGCATTGCCCGCATCAGCGGATTGCCCGGAGCCGCGGTCAACGAGATGCTCGAGTTCTCCGACGGCACCGTCGGGCTGGCGCTGAACCTGGACGAGGACACGGTGGGTGCCGTGGTTCTCGGCGAGGTCGACGACATCGAGGAGGGCCAAGCCGTCCGGGCCACCGGTGACATCCTCGCCATTCCCGTCGGCGACGCACTCCTCGGGCGGGTCGTGAACGCCCTCGGCGAACCGATCGACGGCAAGGGCCCGCTCGGCGCAACCGAAACCCGGCGCATGGAGGTGCAGGCCCCCGGCATCACCGGGCGCAAGCCGGTGCACGAACCGATGCAGACGGGCATCAAGGCCATCGACTCGCTCATCCCCATCGGCCGCGGCCAGCGCGAACTCATCATTGGCGACCGCAAGACGGGCAAGACCACCATTGCCACCGACACCATCTTGAACCAGCGCGGCCAGGACGTGCAATGCATCTACGTGGCCATCGGCCAGAAGGCCTCCACAGTCGCCCAGACCGTGGCCATCTTCGCCGAGCACGGGGCGATGGACTACACGGTGGTCGTGGTGGCCCCCGCCTCGGACCCGGCGCCGTTCAAGTACCTGGCGCCCTACGCAGGTTGCGCACTCGGCCAGCACTGGATGGACAACGGTGGCCACGCCCTCGTCGTCTACGACGACCTCTCCAAGCAGGCCGAGGCCTACCGCCAGATGGCGCTGCTGCTGCGCCGCCCGCCGGGCCGCGAGGCCTACCCGGGCGACGTGTTCTACCTGCACAGCCGCCTGCTCGAGCGCGCCGCCAAGCTGAGCGACGACCGCGGTGCGGGTTCGCTCACGGCGCTGCCGATCATCGAGACGAAGGCCGGCGACGTGTCGGCCTACATCCCCACCAACGTCATCTCGATCACCGACGGCCAGATCTACCTGCAGGACGACCTGTTCAAGTCGGGCATCCGTCCGGCGGTGGACGTGGGCATCTCGGTCTCCCGTGTGGGGTCGGCGGCGCAGATCAAGGCCATGAAGACCGCCGTGGGCACCCTGAAGGCCGATCTGCAGCAGTTCCGCGAGCTGGAGGCCTTCGCCGCCTTCGGCTCCGACCTCGATGCCGTCTCACAGGCCCAGCTGGAGCGCGGCTACCGGCTGACCGAGTTGTTGAAGCAGGGCATCAACAGCCCCATGCCGGTCGAGGAGCAGGTGATCTCCATCTTCGCCGGTACGAGCGGCCACCTTGACTCCATCCCCATCGAGGACGTGCCGCGCTTCGAGGCCGGCCTCTTGGAGTTCGCCCGCAGCCGCCACGCCGATCTTCTGCGCACGATCGCCGAGACGGGCACGGTCGACGTGGCGGCTGTCGAGGCCACGGTGACGGCATTCGCCGATCAGTTCCAGGTGAGCGTTGCCGAGGGCGGTACCGAACCGGAGGCCGCCGAGCAGGCCGACGCCTCGAGCAGCATGGTCGACTCCGACCGGACGCTTCCCGAGGAGGAGATCGACCGCCCCGAACACGACGACGACGCGTAGGCGGGTCGAGTCATGCCGGGTGGCGAGGAACGGATCCTCCGGCGCCGGATCTCTTCGGTCCAATCCACGAAGAAGATCACGCGCGCCATGGAGCTGATCGCCGCCACACGGGTCGTCAAGGCGCAGCAGCGTGCGCACGCGGCACGCCCCTACGCCAACCGCATCACCGGCGTCATCGAGGACTTGGCAGCCGCCGGGGCGGCCACCGAACACGCTCTGCTGCGCCGGAGCGACGAGATCCGCCGGGTCGGCTACGTCGTGATCACTTCGGACCGCGGCCTGGCCGGCCCGTACAACTCCTCGGTGATCCGGGCCGCCGAGCGGGAGATCATGGCCGGCAGCCGCGAGGGCCGGGACTACTCGCTGATCCTGGTGGGGCGGAAGGGACGGGACTACTTCAAGTTCCGCAACTACCGGATCGACGCCTCCTTCGAGGAAATGAGCGACACCCCCCGCTACGAAGACGCCCGGAGGTTGGCCGGCGAGGTGTCCGATCGCTTCATCTCCGGCGATGTGGACCAGGTGATCCTGGTCTACATGGAGTTCATCTCGCTGGGGTCCCAGAAGGTGGCGGTGCGCCGCTTCCTGCCGCTCGCCACCATCGAAGAGATCGCCGAGTTGGGCGGTGGCAGCGCCGAGGCGCGGGCGGCGTTCGAGTTCGAGCCGTCGCCGTCGGGAGTGCTGGAGGTGCTGCTGCCGCGCTACGTGGAGAGCCGGCTGTTCTCGGCGCTGCTGGACGCCGCCGCCTCCGAGCACGCCAACCGGCAGCGGGCCATGAAGGCGGCCACCGACAACGCCGAAGACCTGATCGTGAAGCTGACCCGCATGATGAACCGGGCCCGCCAGGACGCCATCACGACCGAGATCATGGAGATCGTGGGTGGGGCGGAAGCCCTGCGCAGCGCCGGCTAGACGCTGCCCGGGAACCGAGAACCAGCACCCACGCAGAACGAAGGTGACGAGGAGAGACAGATGAGCGAAACCACCAAGGACGGCCGGGTCGTGGCCATCGCCGGCCCGGTCATCGACGCGGAGTTCCCGCCCGATGCCCTGCCGGAGATCAACACGGCCGTGTCGTTCGACGTGACCGTCGACGGCGAGACCGTCGAGGTGCTGGCCGAGGTTGCCCAGCAGATCGGCGACGGCCGGGTGCGCGCCATCGCGCTGCGGCCCACCGACGGGCTGACCCGAGGCACGCCGGTGCGGAACCTGGGTCGCGGCATCTCGGTGCCGGTGGGCGACGTCACGCTCGGCCACGTGTGGAACGTGCTGGGCGACTGCCTCGACGCCGACCGCGACGACCTCGACGTCACCGAGGAATGGGAGATCCACCGCCCGGCGCCGCCGTTCGACGAGCTGGAGCCCAGCACGCAGATGTTCGAGACCGGCATCAAGGTCATCGACCTGCTCACCCCCTACAAGCAGGGCGGCAAGATCGGCCTGTTCGGCGGTGCGGGCGTCGGCAAGACGGTGCTCATCACCGAGATGATCCGGCGGGTGGCCGAGCAGCACGGCGGCGTGTCGGTGTTCGCCGGGGTGGGCGAGCGCACCCGCGAGGGCACCGACCTGTTCCTGGAGATGGGCGAGTCGGGCGTGCTGGAGAAGGCCGCGCTGGTGTTCGGCCAGATGGACGAGCCGCCGGGGGTTCGCCTGCGGGTGGGCCTCGCCGGCGTGACCATGGCCGAGTACTTCCGGGACGTCCAGAACCAGGACGTGCTGCTGTTCATCGACAACATCTTCCGGTTCGTGCAGGCGGGTTCGGAGGTGTCCACGCTGCTGGGCCGGATGCCGTCCGCGGTGGGTTACCAGCCCACGCTGGCCGATGAGATGGGTGAGCTGCAGGAGCGGATCACCACCACCCGCGGCCGCTCGATCACCTCGCTGCAGGCGGTCTACGTGCCCGCCGACGACTACACCGACCCGGCGCCGTTCACGTCGTTCACCCACTTCGACGGCACCACCGAGCTGTCGCGCGACATCGCCGCCCTGGGCATCTACCCGGCGGTGGATCCGCTGGCGTCCACTTCCACCATCCTCACGCCCGAGGTGGTGGGGGACCGGCACTACCGGGTGGCCCGGCGGGTGCAGGAGATCCTGCAGCGCTACAAGGAGCTGCAGGACATCATCGCCATCCTGGGCCTCGACGAGTTGTCCGAGGAGGACAAGGTGACGGTGTCCCGGGCCCGCAAGGTGCAGCGCTTCCTGTCCCAGCCCATGTTCGTGGCCGAGGTCTTCACCGGCATGCCGGGCATCTTCACGTCGGTTTCCGAGACGGTCGAGAGCTTCGACGCTCTGGTTTCCGGTGACCTCGACGACCTGCCCGAGCAGGCGTTCTTCATGGTCGGCGGCGCCGAGGACGCCCAGCGCAAGGCGGCCGAGTTGCAGTCCCAGGCGGCGTAGCGTGGCCCTTCAGGTGGAGTTGGTGTCCCCCGAGGAGGTCGTCCTGGCGACGACCGCCTCGATGGTGCTCGTGCGCACCACCGACGG
>JAPONU010000354.1 GCA_026713745.1 bacterium | reverse complement strand
GTCGAGGTCCTTGTCGTCCACCACGATGTCCATGCGCGACTTCGGGGTGAAGGAGATCTGATACTCGGTGCCCCGGTACGTCTCGGTGTGACCGCCCTGGCGCCCGTAGCCCTGCGCCTCCGAGACGGTCATGCCATGGATGCCGACGGTGTTGAGCGCCGCCTTCACGATGTCCACGTGGTGGGGCTTGATCACTGCCGTGATCAGTTTCATTGCGTACCTCCTGGATGCCCAGTGTGGTTCGGTGGTGACCGAGTCCCTTGCCGGACGCTCCGCGTTGAACGCTTCCTGTCGCCGTCACGCACCGCTGCCTTTCCGGCGACGGCGACAGCGTAGCGGCTTGCCAAACTGTGCCACCGGCGCGAGCAGACTTGTCGCCGGGTTTCTCAGCAACGGGAGGAGTCGGGGATGCACCTTGAGTTGAACCTGGCGACCGGGAGACGGCGCCTCACCGAGCCAGATGATTTCGAACGGTTCCACATCGAGGCCGACGGGGACCGCCACGACGTGCTGCGCGTGCTCGGTTCGGAGGCTCGCCTGGGGCCGACCCATCACCTGTGGTGGTCGATCGAGGCGGTGCGGCGCCTGGCTCCGGCGGACCGGGAGCGGGCCTGGGACGAGCGATTCGACGCCATGATGGCGTGGGCGGCCACCCAGGGATGGATCGACGAGGCGGGCACGCACGTGCAGGTCCACATCGAGCGCCCCGGCGGTGGGATCGTGACGACGCAGTGAGCGGGCGGGCAACTGTCGCTGGGCCCTAGCGCCGCGGTCCGGATTCCGGCCTTCGCCGGATTGACAGGGTCGGGCTCGGATTGGCGGGACGAGCGGCCTAACCCGGAGCTTCGGCTGCGGCGCGGGCGATGGCTGCGGCGCAGCGGGCGTTGTTGACGACGAGTTCCACGTTGGCGTCCACCGAGCGTCCCCCCGTGGCCTCGTCGATGGCGTCCAGCACGTAGGGCGTCACCTCCCCGCCGGAGATGCCGGCGGCCTCGGCGCGGGCGAGAGACTCGGAGATGGCGGCGTCGATGACGGCGTTCTCCACTGCGGTGGCAGCGGGGGGAGGCACCGTGAAGAGCACCCCGGTCCGGCCCATGGCCGCAACGACGGCGGCCGCCTCGGCGGGGGAGTCCACGCGGAAGGGCAACTCGAGGCCGCTGCTGAGGCTCCAGAAGGCCGGCAGCTCGTCGCAGCCGAAGCCGACGACGGGAACGCCGAGGGTCTCGAGGCGTTCAAGCGTCTGCGGCAGGTCCAGGAACGCCTTGGCGCCGGCGCACACTGTCGCCACCGGGTAGCGGGCCAGGGCCTCGAGGTCGGAACTCACGTCGCCGGTCTCGGCGCTGTTGCGGTGCACGCCCCCGATGCCCCCGGTGGCGAAGATCCGGATGCCGGCGGCGTGGGCCAGCGCCAGTGAACCGGAGACGGTGGTGGCGCCGGCGGCCCAGCGTGCCGCCATGGCCATCGGAAGATCGCGTTCGGCCATCTTCTCCTCACACGCCAGGATCGCGGCGTAGCCGTCGTCGTCGAGGCCCACCCGGGGGACGCCGTCAACCAGCGCGGTCACCGCCGGCGTGACGTCTTGGGACTGAATGGCATCGAGGCAGCGCGCGAGGGCTTCGGCGTTGCGGCCCGCCGGCAATCCAAGATGCGAGTACACCGTGGACTCCAGCGCCACCACCGGCCGCCCGGCCGCCAGGGCCTCCGCCACGCGGGGATGAACCAGCGGGGAAATCACGCCAACCCTCCCTGATTCCGGTGGTCGCCGGGGTCAACTCGTCGCGGATTGGGTGATCCGGCGGGAGCGTGGATTCCGGCCTTCGCCGGAGTGACGGCGCGGGCGGTCGAGGTGACGGCGGGGGCGGCCGGGGTGGCGCGAGGGGTGGTCGGTGGCATCACTCGGCAGTCTGCATCGCGCCGCCGAGTTCGGCCAGCGACTTCAGATGGGCGGCGGCCACTGCCTGGCCGGCCACGGTCGCCGCGCGCCAGGTGCAGCCCTCCAGGTGGGCTGCCAGCAGGCCGCCGGCGAACGCGTCCCCCGCGCCGGTGGTGTCCGGCACTTCCTCCAGGTGCGGCGGCGCGATCGCCTCGCCGTCGAATCCCGCGCCGTAAAGGCGCGTCGGGCGCGCACCGTCCTTGACGATGACCAGTCCGGCGAGTTGCCTGTAGCCGCCGGTGGACTCCAGCAGGCGCGCTTCGCCGGCGTCGCACAGCAGCACGTCCGGAACGACCTCGGTGAGTGTCTCTCTGAAGGCGGCGACGCCGGCGTCGGCGATGGCGCCCACCGAACAGGCATCCACGCTCACGGTGCCGCCGGCACCGCGGACCGCGCCGATCATGCGCCGCGCCGCCGAGGCCGAGGGATCCTCCAGCAGCGAGTAACCGGCCACACCCAGGATGGCGAGACCCTCCAGCCATGCCGTCTCGAAGCCGTCGAGTTCGGCGCAGGCTCCCCGGTCGGTGAGCATGGTGCGCTCGCCGTCGGCGCCGGTGAGGACCACGACGGTGCCGGAGTGTCCGTCGCGGCGCACGCAGGGCTCCACGCCGCCGGTGGCCAGTTCCTCCAGCAGGCGATCGCCCAGAGTGTCGGCGCCGACCTGCCCGAAGAAGCGCACCCGGCCCGGACCGAGCACTCCGGCGGCCGCGACCGCCGCGTTCGCGGCGCTGCCGCCCCGGCGTCGCAGGATGAGGCACGGCGTGTCGGTGTCGGCGCGCACACCGCTTCGGCGGTGCACGACCACGTCTTCCAGCAGGTCGCCGAGGAAGCCGAGCACCTTTGTGGCTCCTGCGGGCCGATCAGCTGAGGGCCGTGCAGAGCGAGGCCATGAACGCCTCGGGCTCCACGTGGGTCACCACCGAGGCGTTCGCCGGTTTCCCGGTCACGCCGATGAAATCGACGATGGTCTGGCCACGCGCCGGGCCGTCGCCCGGGACGACCTCCACGTAGAAGTCGGCGGTCTCTGCGATGTCGGGGTCCAGCGCCACCGCCATCGCCAGGGGGTCGGGCAGGTCGAACCCCTCGACGCCGGACATCCTGCCCACGAATTCGGTCAGGGCGCGCTGGATGTCGCAGGTGAAGTCGGAGTACGGGGTGCCGATGGCCCGCAGCCGGGCCTCGCCGTCGGGTCCCACGAAGGCGCAGCTCCAGGACACGTCCCAGCCCACCATGGTGATCGGCATGCCCGACTCGAAGACGATGCGGGCGGCCTCGGGGTCGGCGTAGATGTTGTACTCGGCCGCCGGCGTGACGTTGCCGGGCAACCGCCCGGTACCGCCCATGATGTAGCAGTGCGCCACGGCCCCGGCCAGTGCGGGTTCGCGCAGCAGGGCCGTACCCACGTTGGACAGCGGCCCCAGGGTCACCAGCGTGATCTCGCCGGGAGAGCCGCAGATCGTCTCCACCAGGACGTCGACGGCGTGGCCGTCGGCGGGGGTGCGCCCGCTGAGGTCCAGGCCGATGTCACCGAGCCCGTCCTGCCCGTGCACGATCTCCGCCGAGATCAACTCCCGGAAGATGGGCCGGGCCAGGCCGGCGTGGACCGGTACCGGCGAACCGCACAGCTCGGCGGTGTACAGGGCGTTCTGGATGCAGCGGTCCAGCGGCACGTTCCCCGCCACGATCGTCAGCGCCTCGACGGTGACGTCGGGGGCGCGCAGCGCCATGATCAGCGCCACGGCGTCGTCGGAGGCGGTGTCGGTGTCGATCAGGAATCGGCGCATGGCACCCTCCTCCGGTTCGTCGTGGGCTCGGCCGATCGTCGGTCCATCCTCTTGCAACACGACCCCAACGGCCGCCGGATGGATTCCGACCCTCGCCGGAATGACCG
>JAPONU010000353.1 GCA_026713745.1 bacterium | reverse complement strand
TTCGGCCAGATCTAAACCACCGCGGCGTCACATTCGACGTTCAGGCGTGCGCACGCGGTTGCCAGCGAGATCTTGATCGGCAGGTGGTCCGCTTGAACTCGATCAGAGCGGAAGTGTCGAGAATCCGGACGGGTGGCTCAGCCGGCATCCGCGAGCCGGGTTTGAAGGTCGTCCAGTTGGCCTGTTGAACCTCGCATGTCAAACTGTGACGAATTACTGTCATGGCGTCGGTTCTTCTCGACTCACGGACAACGTCCCCGGTTGTCACACCTAGACGTGAAATCGCAGTTCAGAGGGGGTTTAGGTGAGCCGGCACACCCTCGAATAGAACGCGAATTGAGAGGTCGGCGCCGGTCGTTCCATCTGCCTGCGTCGTTACAGCACTGACGCGTTTTCGACGACAAGGATCACCGCGATGGCATCAGCGCCGGGTGGGCACGGATTTCGGACCAGCGTGCGCGGGCCTGGCGGTGGGGTTCGGTGGCTGCTGATTCGTCCAGAGCATCAAGGCGCACCGTGCCGGAAGCCGCCAGCCGGGCGATCACGTCGGGAAGTTCCGCCCAGGGTGTCTCGACGACGGCGGGACCGGCGCGCAAGACTTCCAGCACTGCCACCTCCGATGGTGTCAGCGAATGGACCAGCCGATCGATCGGGCGCTGTGTGAAGCGGACCCCCGGCCAGGGTGTTGGTGCCCGGGCCGGCACGGCAGCGAGATACGTCGCCGACACCTGCGTCGTGAGCCCCAACCAATGTGCAGCCGCGATTCCCGCCGGCCCGGAGCCCGGCCCACCGAGTTGGAGGGCGACCTCTTCGACCCTGGGCGGCGACATGCCCAACGCCGTTGTTGCGCCCTTCCAG
The DNA here is from genome assembly GCA_026713745.1 of bacterium. Taxonomy (GTDB): domain Bacteria; phylum Actinomycetota; class Acidimicrobiia; order Acidimicrobiales; family CATQHL01; genus VXNF01. The sequence continues at coordinate 11,905 of JAPONU010000353.1, read as the reverse complement.
TAGAGGCCCTTGCGGATACGCAAGATGTCGCCGTCGGCGGCCATGCGCGAGAACGCTGACTCGACGGCGCTGCGTGATCCGTCGACGTCGCGAACCGCCACGAATGACCGCTCCGACAACGCCGCAACGTGACCGGCAACTCGTTCTGCGATCGAGCCTCTCATGCCAGGAAAGCGTAACGAGGTACTAGCACAACTGCTCAACTCGGTTGCGCTTGGCGACTGAAACTGGCGAGCCCCTTGCCTGGGTGGGAACGAATGCCAATGATGGACGACTCTCAATCGAGCCGCGCAAGGGTTGGCGCTAGATCCGGATCGACCGATCGGAGCTTGCGGCGCCAGCCGGATCGCTTCGAGGGGGTCGATGCGTCTGGGGGCAGTGTCAGGGCGAAGGCTCGTCGAACAGAGAAGTCCCCAAGGTGGCACGCGTATTCGACGGCGCGGCCCGGAGCGTGCGCCTTGGATGAGCCCCAGGCCTTCGCTGCCCACGCCTGGAGCGGGGCGTGGCGTCTGAGATCGCTATCAGCGGCGAGGTCTACCAGGCGGTTGCCGTGGTCTTTGCCCAATCGAAGTTGGCTGGCGACCCGACAGAGTTGGAGCTGACCTGCGAGAGATCGAGCGGTCGGGCGCGCTGTCGCGTGCTCAACGAGCCAGTCACGGTCCACCTGCTGTCGATTCTGGGAGCAACCAACTACGGCTGAGAGGTATTGCCCCACGCTGTGCGGTATTTCTTGTAGCAACCGTGGTTGCTCACGAAGGATCGGCAGAGCGCGCGGACTTTGCGCAGTTCGGAGCGACCCCAAATGGAACTTGGCGAGGACCCAGTCCGGTTCGTCTCGGTCGAGCACCCCCCGCAGTTCATAAGCAGATCGCTGCGGTGTTCGGTACGTCGCAGCGGGTGAAGTCAGGTAGGCGATCTGTCCGTGCTGGATGATGTGCTCGGCAGCCTTGCTGCCCGTCGGATAGACCGCGACCTTCGAGGTGTTGACCTCAAGTCCGAGATCCGACGCTGACGTGGCGTAGACCTCGTGAACGTCCGGCCACTCGGTCTCGGCTCGGAGGAATAGCCAGCTGTCGTCCGTGTACCGGATGTGGCCTCGCACCCGGCAGGAGATCGCCTTGTCGAGTTCCAGCAGCACGATGTTGCCCAGCACCCCGGACGCCTCCGGACCGATGGGCAGACCCCGTGGCGTACCCATAGGTTCGAGGTCGCGAAGCAATTCACCGATGAGCGTGACCGCGCCACGGGGCGCATTGGCCTGGTACAGAGCGTTCATGACGACCTCGGGCTCAACCGAGGGGTAGTAGTGCCTCAAGTCGGCCACGGCAATCGCATTGCAGCCAGCCTCTGCGAGTAGCTCCTGTGCGCGCTCGCGTCGCAGTCGGAATGCCACTCGCACATCCCGCACGGACCACGCCGGCGGATCGTCCGCAAGCCGATAGCTGAACACATCCGGCCCAAGCGCCGCCTCGACCGCGCGCGCAACACGTCCGACAATGATCCGGAAGTAGAGATCGTCATACGGGTTGAGCCACGCCATCTTGCGGACCTCGTCCTTGCCGGTCTTTGGAAGCGGGAACGTGTGGGCGACGGAGGGGCAACGGCCTTCCTGCAAGCGGCTGATCAGGCGCTGGCGCACCAGGTCGGGGGCCGCATTGAAGTCGTCCCATCCATCGATGTCCGGCAGATCCCGCCTGCTGGCCCAATCAGCCCCAGCCCGCAGGTTGGCCGAGACCTCGGTCAACGTTGGTGGATGGTCGCCGCCGTGGGGACATGAGGAGCGCACGGTTCCTCCTTTCTGAGTCTCAGTGTCGGAGTGCATGAGCCCCCGCCGCCGTCGGCATCTCCAGTTGTGGCCGCAGACCGCTTAGGCGGTAGGCGTCGAGACGACTCGTCGTCGACGCCGTGTCGTGGTAGGCGCGGCGTCTCGCTTCGTCTCTGCCGGGTGGGTGGCGCTGGCCTTAGCAACGGGCGACTCTTCTTTCGAATGGAACGCCAATGGGGGGGTGAGCGAGGGAGCGCTAGAAGAGCCTGTCGGAGATGACTGTTGGTGGGCGTTCGGCTTCGAGGCCAAGTTTCCACATGATGTATGTGGCGGTTGCTCGCCTTGTGGGTGCGCGGGTGACGATTTCTTTGTCTGCCATGCAGATGCCCTGCCAGTCGGGGTTGGTCTTGCGCCAGTCGATGTCTGCGAGTCCGTCGAGGGAGCCGATCCAGTGCCCATTGGAGCCGTTGTGCGCGGCGCGGGCGCCGGCGCCCGCGAAGCCGAGGGCCCACAGTGACAGCGCGTAGGACGAGACGTAGAGCTGGCGCGCGTCCTGAGCCTTGACGTCCCCGTCAAGGATGCTGCGCCAAGGCGTCACCAAGTCCGTGAGGCGGGTCCAGAACGCAATCGCCTGCCTTGTGAGTTCGTCAATTTGCGCTACGGGGAGCTTCTCGGCGGGGTTGCCGAGAAGTTGGATGTTGGCCTGCTGCAGCCCCGAGAGGGTGGCGAACTTCGGCGAGCGCACCGACAGCGACACGCGCTCTAAGTCGATGCGGCCCTCGAACAGTGGGACTTCCTCGAGGCACTCCATGGTGATGCGGTTGATCGGCAGTCGGTGGTCGAAGAGGATGTCGAGAGACTTCGACGTCTTGCGGACGGTGCGGTTGAGATCAGAGAAGATCTGCTGGCTGCGCTCGAGGCCGCCGTCGGGCAGCACGACCACCGAGATCGTGTCTTCCGCGAGCTTCGGGTCCTGTCGCAGCGCCTCGGAGATGCCCGCCACGCGGTGCTGGCCGTCATTGATCACATATTTCGCCTCCAGGGGCAGCACCAGGTTGCCGATGTCGGCGCCCATCTCGACGGGATGGAACTCGACCTCGTCGGAGTCGACCGAGACGGTGATGGAGGAGAAGATGTAGTCCTCGTGGTCCAGCACGTAGGCGGCGATCTCGGGGACTCGCTTGGCGATCAGCGTTCTCTGGGAACGGTTCTCCGGCGTTAGTTCGAGCATCTTGTCGGGGTCGAAGGTGAAGAGCTTCGTGACTGCCCCGAAGGGGAGCGTCGCGGTGTAGTAGTTGGTCGTGCCCATCCGGCCCCGCGTCGCGGGGACCTGGAAGGTGGGGCGGAGGCGGTTGCTGAAGCTTGCTGATGTCATTGGGTCTCCATTCGGTCCGAGTCGTACAACGGCCGGGCAGCGAATCCGCTACCCGGCTCCGCCATCCTATCTGATACGTCGCATAACTGCAACTAGTACGTCTCACAATGGCAAGTGAACGTCGAATAGTAGAGATCTGATCGACTTGTTGCTCTAGATATGGCTCAATTCTGGCAATCTAGAAACGTACCGACTCGCGGCACTCCAGAGCGGCGCCCCTCGCACCCGTGTCCGGGGCAGCACCTCATGACGTCATGACCATCATGGAATCTCGAGGCCTCAGGCGAACAGTGGCGCAGCGCATCGCGACTACCGCCAGAGGCGATGGCGCAAGTTCCACGGAGTGGCGGCGAGCGCGTCAGGCTGCGGGTGGGAGGACACGTCGCAGCGGGTCCGCTTGCCGAGAACCGGCCGCTTGGAGAGGGCACCGAAGAGGGAGGGGGTTGTTGAAGACGACCGTGACCTCGTGCAGGTCCAATTCGGTGAGGAACTCGGCGATCGGGGTGGCGAGCGCCGGCAGACAGAGTGGGTGGCCTACAGGCCGTAGCGGCGGAAGTAGGCCTCCAGGTCGAAGTCGTCGGGGAGGATCGGGTTGGGGCCGCGCTCGCCGTAGATGTTCAACGCGTCGCCGACCGCGATGTCGAAGCCGGATTCTTCGTGGAGGTCGTTGGCGACGACCCGGAGGAACGCCTCGTCGAGGGTGACGACTCGAATCGGGGAGGGGCCCCCGAACTTCTCGGTGGGGTCGTAGTCCTCATCGAGGTCCTCGGGTGGCGGGTCGCTCGGCGGCGGGGCGGGTGAATCTGGCATCGCTGGCTCCGAATCGAAGCTAGGCCACTCGCCGCAGGAGCTTCCGGTTGAGGTCCTCTGTCGATTCCAGCGACGAGATCAGGTCCCCGCCCACGTCGGAGAGTCTCGCCAGGTCGACGCTGGGGATCTCGGTCTGGTCCGCGAAGACGATGACGGACTCGAACTCGAGTCTGTGGCGGTGGAAGTAGCCCAGCATGATGGTCGTCAGCCGTGCCTTGTCGCGGTTGGATACGCCGTAGACGAAGAGCGGGACGCCGTTCTTGCCGTCGATCCGGTAGTCCACCGGGTACGCCTTGGCGTTCGGCACGTCCGGCTCGTAGTCGCACGGCGTGTCGAACCTGTTTCGGGCGGCGGATACGCCTCGCGTGGCGCAAGTACCGCTGGCGGTTAGTTCGCCCGTGCCGCGGTGAGGAACTGGCTTACGGCTGCCACTGCTTCGTTGCGCAGCCGCGCGTTGCCGTCGATGTCGTCGGGTGCGGCGAGGAAGTCAGCGTAGGCGATCGGCCCGTCGTGGTCGGTGCTGAGGAAGCGTTCTGCCAGCATCTGGAGCGCGTCGATCACTTGGTGCTCTTCCCGCACTGCTTGGGTCGGTAGATTCGCCCGGCCTCGATCCGATCGGTCTCACAGAGGAACTCCACCATCACCGTGGTTCCGTCGACCCTGCGGAACCACCGGTAGCTGGGTTCGCTCGACGCGAATCCGGATTTCTTCAGGTTCGTCTGCAGGGTCTCATAGGTCTCGGCGGCCTCCTCGACAGCAAGCTCGATGACGAGATCAACGTCGGTCGAGCCGACGTGAGGCGCCGCCCCGAGCGGCAGCGAGCCGATGATGTAGCGCGGGACGAGCCCGCCCACCAGCACGATGCGCTCGCTCCATGGGCCGATGTCGCCAATCAGCGTTACCAGTGCTCGCTCGCATCGGAGCGTTGCCGGCTGGCTGTAGGAGTCGTGGCGGTGGCGCTCGGTCAAAACCCGATCACCTCGCGTCGAAGATGGTCGCTCTGCTCGCGGCCGCGCTGCGTGTCGCGGCGTGTATCGACGTAGAGCCGGAACACGTTGGCTGTCCACACGCCGTTCTCGCGAGTCCGAAACGCCAACGGTGCGTCGTCGCGCTCCTGGAGAAGCACCACGTTGGGCCCCGACTCCACCGGCGTTGCCCCGAGTTCGTTACACACCTCGCTCGTGGCGGCCATGCTCGACAACCACACTTCGGCGACGGGAACGCTGGTGAGGAACGGCGCGATGCGTGCCGCGGCGGCAGCGCCCGTGAGTGCATAGTCCACCGCAGCTGTCTCCAGGCCTTCGCACAATCTGTCGATCATCTGATCGGTGGTCTGCGCGAGGAGGAATACTGGTCGCCGCGTCGGGCGGTCGCGGTGCTCCTCGGCCCAGAGATCGAGCAGTGCCGCGGGGTTCGAGAGCCGTCGCGCCTTCCTCGGTCCAGCGCCGTCGGTCGCCACGACACCCTCGTCCTCGAGGCGCCGCAGCACGCGATGCGCCAGTCCGGCGGACACGCCGCATCGCTGTGCGAGAGTTGATACGTGCCAGGACCGCTCGACATCGAGGAGCATGGCTTGGACCACGAGGCTGGACTTGCCCGACAGGCGGGTGGGGGCAGTGGGTCGTCGAGGGCGAGTGGTGCCGCTGATCCTCATGAGCAGGCCGGGCAACGCCAGCCGGACGTTGCCGAGCCCGTCTATCGACCCGATTCCCGCCCCGTCGAGGATCTCACGGGCTCCGCCGGTCATTTCAGCGGCGATCACCACCGTCGGCATCTCATGCTGTTGCGCCCGGTGAACGATCTGATGGGCCGCAGCGCTGCTCACCCGCGTCTTGAATTCGAGAGCGACCGGGATATCGACGCCGCCGTATCGGATTGCAGCATCGCCCCGGGGGTCCCGCTCGTCGTTCACCGTCACCGCCAACTCGGGGATTGAGCGCAGCACTCGGAGCGCCTCGGCCTCGAACTCTAAGCTGACATTCACTATGGGAACCTTATTCACAACGATTGTGAATCTAGCACTAATAGTGAATATAGGCAACCAATCCTTGCACGCCCGCGGAGCGACACTCGAACACACCGGTTAGCGAGCGAATTGGCGGCCAGAAGACGGGGCTAGCCGTGAAACCGGAGGTCAGAAGGGGATCCCGCTGATTCGGAACCCCCTCGAATAGAACGGGAATAGAGCGGCCGAAGTTGCGAGACCGCCAATAGGCCCGGAATTTGCCGATGAGCGGGAATAAACTCGCCGCGAATTGTGTTAGAGCGCGCGGTCGCTCATCGTGAAGGTGTCGCGACACGACCGTCGTCCTCGCGAGACCCGGAACCGACACCCGGGGGCGGGTACACGTCGGTGTGCTGAACTCCACGTAGGCGGATGGGCCGACTGCTTGCGTACCCGTACAGCGGTGACGGCGGAGCCAAAACCACGACCGCGACGGCAGGATCCACGATTCGGGCGCGGCAGCGGTCAGGGAGCGCAGAGAGTGCGTGGCGTGGCGGACTCGCCTAATCGCGGTGTCGCCGACGACTTCAGGGGCGTGTCTGAGTGCTCCCAGATTCACATTGCTGCGGGGCTACTCGGGGAACAAGAAAACGGCAACTCGGTCACCTCGGCCTTGCCCGGATTTCCCGCTCGGTAGTCACGGCGTCGTCAACAACTAGCGACGCCAGGGGCACGCGAGACTGCGTCCAGGCTGGCCGCTGGATCTCAGGTGTGCAGTTGCCTTGATCGGATCGGGTGTGCTGGGGTCGGGTCGCCTGTTAACAGCAGACAGATCAGTCATGTTCGAAATCCCTCGTCAAGACGCCTTTCCACTGGTCTAGAGTGCCCACAAGAGCGCGTAGTCAAGGCGTTCACTCCTACACGTGACGCAGGTCTGTACCCGCCTCTGGGTGTCGGTTCCGGGTCTCGCGAGGACGACGGTCGTGTCGCGACACCTTCACGATGAGCGACCGCGCGCTTTCACCTTTCGTGGCTCTGAAATCCGAAGCGCCCCTTGTCCTCGACCTGGTGGGGATCGAGTAGCCACGTCCGGGCCAGGTACTCGTGGCCGCCGTCGGCGAAGTGGCGGAAGACGGAGGGGTTAGTCGAGGTAGATCTGCTCCAGGTCCTCGAGACGCTGCTCGGAATCCAGCGGCGACGACACCAACGGGTGCGGTCCGTCGTCGGTCATTCGCCAGATCGCCATTTCGACGGCCATAAGCCCTCCCTCCGGTCAAGCCCACGATGACCTTGGGGTGCGGCTCTCAGCCTGTGCCGTCGGCACCGATTGGCGCAACTCGGGGGACGGGAAACGGGTTAGGGCTCGTACGGACGTGGGAACCGCTGGCGTCAAGTATTCGCGGCGACGAAGGTGCAGAGGTGGTCGGTCAGGAAGGTGCCGCCGGGGCCGATGACGAGTTGCGCGCCGCCCCAATCGTTGCAGACGAGTGTGACCTGGTGTAGGTCCAATTCGGTGAGGGACTCGGCGAATAGGGTGGCGAGCGCCGGCAGGGAGAGGTCGGCGTCATCGGGCATCGGCGCGGGGTGCGCGCCGAACGGCAGATCCGGGACACGACACTGGTGTCGGTTCCTGTCGGATGCCGGCGACCCCGTCGACGCGGAACGGCGTGTTGGAAAAGGAAAGGGACCCCGTGCGTTCCGGGGTCCCGTTGCCGCGGTATTTCGGCTGCATTCGGCTGTCGCCTACTAGCCGAACCGACAGGCACCCCCCACGATAGGCGCGTGGGGCCGATGGCCGCAACGATCGGGCCGGTTCAGAACAGGACGATCTCGTTCGTATAGGGGCCCGCTGTGCGTGGTCGCGTTGGCGTTGTTTGGCAGCATGCGCACTGCGGCCAGCATCGAGCCCAGGGCATCTAGGCGACGGTCGCCCTCGACCACCCGTCGCCTGATCGCTGCTACCAGGTTGGAGAGAGCCGGCGGCAGGCCGTCTAGGTTCTTGCGGGCCCGGCGGGTCAGTTGGGGTGTTGGTTGTTCAGTCGAGCGTAGTGAGGTCGCCGGCGGCGAGGTCGGCTTCGGCCTCGGCGAGGGCGCTCATTGTGTCGGAGTCGCTGAGGATGTCGAGCGTTTCGAGCAGAGCCTGGCTGGGAGGCTGGTCGTCCGGCTGCGGGCGTCGCCGGGACGGACCCTGGGGCACTTGGTTCTCGGGCCTGCCGTAGAACTCGTGCTCGTCGGCGGGGGTCATCGTGATCTCATCCATGGGGTCACTTCGCCGCACCTGAACACGTCACACCGGGGCTTCTCGCCGGAACGATAAGCCCCGCCATTCCCGGCTGGCCGGAAAGGCGGGGAGGAATATCTACAGCCTACCAGTTATTCGCGGGAGCGGAAGTAACTCCTGTGGGTCCGCCTCGCCGGTGGGCGGCTACAGGCCGTAGCGGCGGAAGTAGGCCTCCAGGTCGAAGTCGTCGGGGAGGATCGGGTCGGGGCCCCGCTCGCCGTAGATGTTCAGCGCGTCGCCGACCTCGGGGTCGAAGCCGGATTCCTCGTGGAGGTCGTTCGCGACGACGCGGAGGAACGCCTGATCGAGGGTAACGACCCGGATCGGGGTCGGGGCGCCGAACTTGTCGGCCGGGTCGTAGTCCTCATCGAGGTCCTCGGGCGGCGGGTCGCTCGGCGGCGGGGCGGGTGTGTCTGGCATCGCTGGCTCCGATTCGATGCTAGGCGTGTGCTGAGTCTCATGGCCGGGGCATGCTTGACGTGAGGATGATCGGTTTGTCCCGATCGGCCGGGAGGCGCTGCTGATGCCGGTTGCGAGCAGGATCGAGGAGTTCCTGAGGAACGCTCCCCCGGGGCGGCTCTATGTGGTCGTCGGCTACGCCGACGTGACGGGGCTGGCGTGGTTGGAGCGGCATGCCGCCGAGCGGCCGGTGACCCTGCTGATCGGCGACACCCGGCGACGCCTCTTCTTGGGCCAGCCGCAGGACCGTCGAGCGGCGTTGGAGTTCTTGGCTCGCGCAGACGTGGACGTTCTGTCGGGATACCGGCAAGGGGCTCCGCTCGTGCACCAGAAGGTCTTCGTTGTAGGGTCGCCCGGCGGTGGCGAGGCGGTGGCGGGCCTTGTGGGGTCGGCGAATCTCACCGATGCCGGGCTCTTTCGTAACGAGGAAACCGTCGTCACAGTTTCGGCGGAGGAACTTCCCGCTGTGTGGCAGCAGACCCGGGGTATCTGCGCGAGAGGGCGTCGCGCCGGTGAACGCATCGCGGGATACATCAGTGATGCCGGCGACGAAGGCCCGCAGACCTCCGCCGGCGCCGCGAGCCGGAGGAACGACACCGTGGGAGGAGCCTCACAGCGTCGCCCTGCGCCCCGTGGCGGCGGAGGCCGTCCACCGGTGCAACGGACCGGAGGCGGTCGGGGGCCCCGTCGGTCTTCTCGCGCCGGTTTCGGTGTCGCTCTGGCAGGGCTCCTCCTGCTGGTGGGTCTTTGCTCGGTGTTCAGGGACCGAGCGGAGCCCGGCACCACTCCGCCGGCGCCCTCCGGGTCGCCGGGCGCGACATCGGCAGAACCACCAGAGGCGCCGCCACGGACCGACGTTGCGCCGCAACCGGGTTCGCCGGTCCCCGAGCGGTCCGAGCAGCCGCAGTCCGGGCCGGACGAATCGGATCCAGAGTCAACTCCCCCAACGACGGTGTCCGATGGTGAGCGCTCGATCGGGGAACCCGAACAGGGCGAGGGAACTGTGGCGGCCACGGAAGAAGCCGTCGCCGATGCGGCAGCGGACGGTGGTGGGCGGGTTGGTGAGTTGGATGATGCGGCGGTGTCGGCTTTGTCGGTGGTCGTCGAGGCGGCGAGGTCGGTGTTTGAGGCCGAGGGCGGTTTCGCGGCTGCGAGTGTCGCGGCGTTGGAGGGCATGGGTTTGGTGATTCCGGCGACGTCGGAACTGGCGCAGGCCATCGGCGAGGAGGAGGTCCCGCTCACATTCTCCACTCAGGCGGCGGGGCAGACGCCGTGGGAGGTGTCGGTGCTTGCGCCGAATCCCGGCGAGGGTGGCGCGCAGGCGGTGTGGGCGGTGGCGGTGCGCTCGCCTGTGGCCTGCCGGGCGGTCGTGCTGGATCCGGACCTGGGATCTTGGGCGAGCACGACCGGGACTGTGGGCTACAGCCCCTGTGGCGCTGGCGTCGCCCGGAACTCCTATCTCGAGCGCCGCGGCGTTGGCGGGGAGAGGGCGTACTTTGACTGGGCGCCCGCTACACCAGACCGCATCACGGGAGACGATCCACCGGCCGACAAGGCCTCCTGAGGCGCGGCCGGCCCCACTGTGCGGCGGAGGAACGCGGCGATCAGGGTGGCGCGCCGGCAGGGAGAGGTCGGCGTCGTCGGGCATCGGCGTGGCGTGCGCGCCGAACGGCAGCTCCGGGATGATGCAGTGATAGCGACCCCGCAGGTCCGCCACGACGGGGTCCCACAGGGTCCCGTTCATTCAAGACCCCGGCAGCGATATCACCGGTCCGTCGCCGCCGGTGTCGGAGTACATAAGGCCAGCAGCCGTCGGCCGCTCGAGCTGCAGCCGTAGACCTTCTCGCCGGTTGGCATGGCGCTCACCGAGCGTCGCTGCCGTGTTGCGGGCACGGTAGCGGTCGCCGTCGTGCCGATAGGTTGCAGTGGTGCCAGACGACCTGCCGTACTCCAAGGGGCGCATCGACCGGGCCGGTCGGGCCCTGCGGCGTCACCTGACCGGCGACGGCCCGCCGCTGTCGCGAGCCGAACTCGACACCGAGATCGTCGTCGTCGAGGTGTTCCGATCTGAGCACCGTGAACCGTTGCGGAAGGCCCGGACGGGCCTCCGGTCGTGCGTGGACACGGAGGGCTTGCAGGCCGTCGAGTTCGGCCAGCGTCTCAAGAGGACACCGACGATTGTGGATAAGCTGCGGCGGCTTCCGACGATGAAGCTGTCGAGCATGCAGGACATCGGAGGCTGCCGGGCGGTGTTCGCGACGCAGACGGAGGTCGCGCACGTGCTGGCCAGGTTCACCCGCAACAGTTTCAACCGAAACGGTGTCGAGGACGCCGTGCGCGACTACGTCACTAACCCGCGCTCGTCGGGATATCGAGGGCTGCACATCTGGACCCGCTACGACGGTCGGCGCATCGAGGTGCAACTCCGCACACGGCTGCAGCACCAGTGGGCGAAGCTCGTCGAGACGCTCGTGGTCATAAGCGGCGTCGACTACAAGAGCGGTGACGGCCATGAGGTCGTGCACGACTGGCTCCGGCGGCTGTCCGAGGGGTATGCGATCAACGAGGCGGGCTGGCCGGTCAGCAGGGTCTTCAGGGCGGAGTACGATGAGTTGCAGGCAGCAGCGTGGGCTCTCCTCGACAGCGATGCCGGGCAAGGAGGCGGGATCCATGGCTAGGGGCAAGACCATCCACTTCCTCCTCACCTACGACCGCTCCGAGCGGCGGCTGGCGAACATGGAGCGGTTCCACGACGGCCGGAAGGCCGTCGACGCCTACGGGGAGCGGGAGCGCGAGTTCGCCGACCGGCCGCACATCGAGGTGGTGTTGCTGGGCGCCGACTCCGAGCGGGCCATCCGCGTCACGCACCCGATCTACTTTGAGACCGACTTCTCGCTCGAGAAATACGCCGACCTGCTGTGGCCCGCCCCGGAGCTGGCCGCCGGCTGAGACGCCGCCCACAACATCTCGAGCACGCTGCCGGAATACGCGATGCACACCGACACCAAGCCTACTCGTGGGCCTCATCGGCTGTTCGGGCAATTGCTCACGAACGCCGAAGCGCTGCGCGAACAGGAGGATGATCTGATCGCCGAGTACGGGGCATGCGCCGTGCTCATGGTTGACCGTGTGGTCATTCAGGCCTTTGACGACCATGCGTCTGCTGTTCAGGCGGGGAAGGAACGCTTCGGATCGGGGAACTTCTCCGCTCACACGCTTCCTGTCCCTGTTGTGTATTCGGGCGTACTCACCGCCGGCGCAGCGCCCTCT
>JAPONU010000352.1 GCA_026713745.1 bacterium | reverse complement strand
TCCCCCGCCGCGGCGCCCAACACGATCCGAGAACGCAACGCCAACGCCTGCGACGACGACGGCCGCCGCGCCCAACGCTCCAACGTCTCCCGCTCAGCAGCGCTGAGCTCAACTGTCACCGCGCGCCTACCGCGCCGCCGCTGATCGCTAACATCGGCCATGATCGTCTCCGATCACCGCCCACTCGCCGCCACCAGCATCCCACACCCAACCCCCACACCAACGGACTAACGGCTCAGGACACTAGCTGGCGATGGGATCACAGGATCGGAGTGGTGTAGGCCGCTAGCATCTGCCCGACGGCCTCTCCGCGGGAGCTTGATGGTGCCAAGGATCGCAGGTCAGCAGCCCGCCGTGACGGAGGGGTTCGCCTGCTACTGGGCATTCGCCGCCGAACGGCAACAGGTCTACTACCGGCGGTTGGCGGGCGAGAGTTGCCCCCTCAGCCACGACTCCATCATCGCGAGCCACCGATTCACGAACGCCTACCGCGCCTCGGATCGAGTGAGCCAGTTCCTCATAAACGAGGTTCAGTACAACCAGGAGTGGGGTTGGCGCGATACATTCGTTCGGACGCTCCTCTTCAAGATCTTCAACCGCATCGACACATGGCGGCACATCCTCAAGCACGCCGGCGAGCCAGACTGGGGTTCACTCCGAGACCGTCGCGTGGACCGAGCCGTGGCCGCGATCGCCGGGCAGCGCCCGCTGTATTCGGCTGCCTACATCATGCCGCCACCCAGATCGGCGTCTGGGCGAAAGTACGAACGCCATTTGGAACTCATCCGGCGGATGGTGAACGACGGTGCGCCCTGGAAGATCCAATCAGCGCGCACCATGAGTGCCGCGTTCGCTGTTCTGCGCCGTTACGACTCGATCGGTGACTTCCTCGCCTACCAATTCGTAACCGACCTCAACTACTCCCCTCACTTGTCATTCTCCGAGACAGAGTTCGTCGTTCCCGGCCCGGGTGCCCGCCGAGGGCTCCGCAAGTGTTTCTCCGACCCCGGCACACTGTCAGAGGGAGATCTGCTCCGATGGACCTGGGAGCGCCAAGAGGCTGAATTCGCCGCTCGAGGTCTGCAGTGGCGCGGCCTCTGGGGAAGGCCTCTCCAACTTGTCGATGCGCAGAACCTGTTCTGTGAACTCGACAAGTACACGCGCGTCGCTCTTCCTCAGCTGACGCGTCACGCCCCGGGAACGAGGATCAAGCAACGCTACCGTCGTACACCTGAGCCGATGACAGCCTGGTTCCCTCCCAAATGGGGACTTAACGACACTGTCACAACTCAAGACCTTGGAGAGTGGACACATTTCTCCCACACGTTGGACTCGGACTCACCGTTCCAGTTGTCGAGCATCCGCTCCGGATCACTCGATGAGTCGAAGCTCCCGGGCATCTAGATCGCACTCGACGACTCCGCCCCTGGCTTCATAGACCCGCGCGAAGATCTCGAACGCCTGGGTGTACGCGCGTCGCCAAGCAATTGCGGGTTGGTTGGCGACTTCTAGTCCGCGCACGGTCCTTCGCACATGCTTGAAGAGTTCCCATCTGATGGCATCTGGCCTAAAGTCGAAGGGTTCCAGGTAGTTGAAAACGAACGCTGCTAGACCCTCTTCGATGGCAATGGCGCGAGCTCCGTCCTCGACACGGTCACAATCGCCCACATCACGACGCTTCGCACCCATCAACGCCCGGAGCACCGGTGACCATCCCAGCACGGTGGCGTGGCCCAAGTGGATAACGTCGTGATAGCGATATCCGTCATCGATCGCAGCATTGTCGTCGAGCGTGTCGCCGAGTTGACCCCGAGCCCGTTTGCGCTCACGCTCTTGGTCGACTCGTTCAGCCAACTCACCCTTGGGGATCATCCGAACGACGGGGATCTCTCCGGATCGATCTTCTTCAAACTCGACAGTCATGCGCCTGAGCAGCTTCTGAGAGTCATGGGCGTGATCGTCATAGTCAGGATGAGAGGGCATGATCGACGACCACATGGCCCCCGTCTTGTCAAGGTTCTGCTGCGCGACATCGCCGAGATCCAACCCCAAGCGGCGCGCGAGCAACGCCATGTACCAGAGCAAGTCCCCAAGTTCCTCAGCTACGCGGTCCCCCAGCCCAGGCAGGGGACCACCGTCACGGAAATACTTCTTGGCTTCTGAGACCACCTCGCCGGCCTCGCCTGCGATCCCGAACAGAGCTATCCGTATCGCCTGCTCGTCACTGCCGAGGTCATCCGTTGCTGCTGCTTGATCAACGTAGTCCTGTAAGTCCATCACTAGTGTCCTTGCTCCTCGTGAATCTTCGACTGAATTCGGTCATCCACATCGCGGGTCTACAACGAGAGCGAAGACCCGGCAACCTACCGGCACCCTGGGCCGCTAAGAGCACGACTGTGCCCGATCAGGTGCGGGGCCATGATCACCGCGTGCGGCCGAGGGCTATCCGGGGAGATCTGTCACGAGGGACATTTCGATTCCGGTTGTTGTGATGATTTTGATGGCGATCTTGGCTTCGGGGGGTCGCTCGAAGGGGGCTGAGCGGATTGAGAGGGTGGCGTTCCAGCGGAGTTGCTCGAGGGATCGACCTAGTTGGGCTCGGAGGCGTTTGAGCTGGCGGTCGTCTTGGGCTCCGGGGAAGTGGATTCGGCGGGCGAAGAAGCTGGTGCCGTCGTAGGCGGTGTCGAGCATCCAGCAGTCGACGTCGTTCGGTGCCCCAGGCTTGGTGCCTCCAGTGGCGGGGTCGTAGGTGTCGTAGCCGAGGAGCTCGACGGATACCTGGCCGTCCGGCTCGTCGTGAATCTGGATGTCGGGTTGGCCGAGGATGATGAACGCTCGATGCTGGTCGTCGTCCTTCAGGTCGCGGTGCATTCTCACCCTCACCACGCCTACTCGGCCGATCTTTTGGTCGCCGGCGTCGGGGGCGAACTCGAAGCCGACGATGATTGCCAGATTGGCGTTGTGGATGCTTTGGGCGGTGTCGAGGGCGGCCTTGGCTCAGTCTCGCCGAATTCGGCGGAGAGACGGGAGGTTCGCCAGGCGGAGCGCATCGGCTCAACATGCGCTCAGGGTCCCCGCAAGTCTCGACCAGCGCTCGCGGACGTCGGCGGTGAGGCGGTCCGCGGCGGCGCAAAGCCGCTCGGCCTCGGCATACAGGTGATCGGCGCCGTCGAAGGGATCGGGCTCATCGTTGGCGTACCGCGGGGTGTCGGCGCAGATACGGTCGCCGGCCGCGTCAAGTGAGTCGGCAGCCGCCTCGAGTTGGTCGGCAGCCGCACGGAGTTGATTCGCGCCCGTGGCGTCGCGCTCGAAGTCGAGGCCGCGGGCGGCGAGCCGCGCCCAGCGGACAGCACTGCGGACATTCGAGAGCGCGGCACTGATCTCCAGCGGGGCGCTGCAGGGAAGAATGATCGTGACTCGGGTGGTGATCTCCGGCAGTTGCGGGAAGTCGATCAGTAGGCCCGCGTCTCGCCGGCTCTGCCCTCGTTCGGGCGCTTCGCCGGGGTTGGTCCATACCACGACGGGCACCGCCGTGCCGCAGTCGCCGCAGACGGCCTGCCAGACCGCTCGGCGGTCCTGGGCCGTCGGGTGAGCGGGGATGCGACCGGCAGCGGCGTCGAAGCTGCGCCGATCAAGGCTCGTGAAGCCTGCGTCGTGCCAGCGCTCGTAGGCGAAGCCGAACGCCCAGCGAGACTCCTGGAAGTACACCGGAGAACTGCGGTTGCCGAGCACGTTCACCGCCAGCGTGTCGGCGAACAGTTCGGGGCGGAACTCGACGGGGTAGGCAATCATGGACCGCACCGAGGGTTGACGCTCCGGCTCGTCGCCGGGCGTCATCGCCCAATCGTAAGCGTGGGCGAGCTCGTGGATCAGTGTCTCCTCGATCCCCCACAGCGGTTGACCCGCCAGATTCGCGGTGGCCAGCACGATGCGGTTCTCGCCCCGGGAATAGCAGCCGGCCGCCGCCGGGTTGGGGCAGGAGCCGAAGCTCCAGCCGCCGGTCGATTCCAGCGCCACGCCGATCCATGGCCAGTGCGGCCGCAGCATCGCCACGAAAGCGTCGAGGTAGGCCCGCAACTCCTGGCGGTTCGTGACTCCGTCGGCAGGGCGTGTGCAATAGAGCGACTCGCCGTCGTCGCCGCGGGCGCAGGTGCCGGCGGGGGGCGGATTCTGGCGGGACGCTGCCGGCGCCGAACCTGTGCTGCCGCGGCTCGCCGGCGCGGCGGCCGGCGCCGACGCCACCAGGTCACCGAACTCCGAGGAGCGCAGCCACCTGCCGACCCGAGCAGTCCGATAGGGGAAGAAGCGAGCGTCGGGATACCAGGTTGAGCCCAGAAAGCTGAGAGCGAACTCGATGCGCCCATCGGCGAGCTTGCGGGCGATGATGCGCACGTCGTCGGCGCTGCCGACACTCACCGGCCCCGATCGGTACCAGCGGCCCTGGACAGCGCTGCGGTAGGGGAAGAACCGAGGCGCGGGCAGTTGCTCGCTGCCATCAGTGTGGCGCAGACCGAACTCGACACGGCCGTCGGCGAGCTTGCGGGCGATGATGCGGGTCGCGTCGCCGGCGTGATCGCTCGCGGCCGCTGGCAGCGAGGCGGCCACGACAGTCCCGGCCACTAGTGCCACAGCCAGACACCAGCCGGCGCCCCACACCGCCGGCGCCCACGAGCGGCTCGGTCTGCTCGGTGCGCAGGTTCGACCCAGCCGCCATCAGGGGATCGCGGCTACGAGGGACATTTCGGTTCCGGTGGTGGTGATGATTTTGATGGCGATTCTTGCTTCGGGGGGTCGCTCGAAGGGGGCGGAGCGGATTGAGAGGGTGGCGTTCCAGCGGATGGTGTCGAGGGATCGGCCTAGTTGGGATCGGAGGCGTTTGAGTTGGCGGTCGTCCTGGGCACCGGGGAAGTGGATTCGACGGGCGAAGAAGCTGGTGCCGTCGTAGGCGGTGTCGAGCATCCAGCAGTCGACGTCGTTCGGCCCGCCGGGTTTGGTGCCTCCGGTGGCGGGGTCGTATGTGTCGTAGCCGAGGAGTTCGACGGAGACCTGGCCGTCCGGCTCCTCGTGGATCTGGATGTCGGGTTGGCCGAGGATGACGAACGCTCGGTGCTGGTCGTCGTCCTTTAGGTCTCGGATCTGGAGATCGCGGTGCATCCGCACCCTCACCACGCCGACCCGGCCGATCTTTTCGTCGCCGGTGCCGGGGGCGAATTCGAAGCCGACGATGATTGCCAGATCGGCGTTGTGGATGCTTTGGGCGGTGTCGAGGGCTGCCTTGCGGATCATCGCCGCGGTGACTGTGGCGTCCTCGGGGGCAATCACGAGGCCTGCTCGACGCTCGACGCCCTTGTCCCCCACTGTGTAGGTGACCAGGTGGCTGACGAGGTCGCGGCTGCCGGGCCATGGTTCGATCTCATTGATGTGGAGGTCTCCAGCTCGACCGCTGGCCGGCACGGCTTGGATCGGCGAGCGCTTGAGTGCCTCGATCACGGTGTTGGCGAACTCGGCGTGTTCGACGGGCCTTTCTGCAACAGACTCTGGGGAACGTCCGTTGCCGGCATCGTCGAACGGGACGTGCGACCAGGGCGACTCGCTCTCGACGGTGAACGGTGAGGTGACACGAACAACGCCACGAGTTCGGCGCGGCTGGTCCACAAGCAGTGTGGGCGGCGGGTTCTCGTCGTAGGCGAGAATGCTTGCACTGACCGTTGGCACCCGCTCGTACACGAAGTCGCGGGCAGGATCGTGGCCCCAGTTCTCGAGAGGTTCGCGTCGTGCCGGACGGCCGGAGAGTTCGGCTTCAGCCAGAGCGCCTTCGGCGGAGTCGGCGAGTGTCCAGTAGTCGAACGTGGCCGTCGTGAGGCGCTGGCGTGCGATGGCGACCGCTACCGGGGAGGTGTCGCACGTGATCCAGCGGCGTCCCCATATCTCTGCGGCAACCGCTGTGGTGCCTCCGCCACAGGTCGGATCGAACACCAAGTCACCCGGGTCTGTCGACATCAACAGGCAGCGCTCGATCACGCTGTCGGCGGTCTGCACGACATAGCGCTTGTCGGAGGCTGACATCTGCGTTGACCAAACGTTGTGGATTCTCCGGCCGGGGACCTCGTTCTCGTATCGCTTCCAGCAGAGAAGCGACTCCGATCCAGCTGCGTCCAGGCGCCCGAGGTCAGCTAGGCGGTCGAGCCCATCCATGGATACTCTCCACTGCTCGCCCGAGGGACACGGCCAGTCCTGACCACGCCAGCGGTACGGCTCCGACCGCCCAGTGGTCGATGTCCCCGGCGACACGAGTGGCATCCGCCGATAGAGGCGTGCTCCCTCGGGCAGCTGTGCATCCGGATCAGCCTCTTGCGCGGGAGTCAGCGGGAATGTCGTGCCGTCTGGCATCTCGACCATGGCGTGCCACGTCATATGGGCAACCTTCTCGGCCCGCGTCAGTGGCTCGTAGAGCTGGTGGTACTTGACCTCGCCTCGGTCCTTCGCGTACCAAAGCAGAAAGTCAGCCACGCTCGAGAGCGTCCTCGCCGACGACGAACCGCTCGTCACGAACGGGATCGTCGCCACGCGGTTCTCGTGGCCGAATACCTCGTCGAGAACGACAGCCATGCGGTGGACGTTCTCGTCGCCGATCTGGACGAAGATCGATCCGGACTCGGTGAGCAGCTCCCGGCACAGGGTCAGCTTCTCGAGCATCTGGTCGAGGTAGGAGTGGATGCCCCGGTCGTAGGTGTCGCGGAACGCCCGGATGGTGCGGGTGTCGCACGGCAGGCCCTTGCGGCCCTCGGCGGTCTCGCGGTTGCGGGTGGAGACCTGGAAGTTGGACTTGAAGCCGATGCCGTAGGGCGGGTCGAAGAAGATCATCTGCACCCGGCCGCTGAGGCGCTCGCGCTCGGCGAGGGAGGCCATGACCCGGGCCGACTCGCCGTGGATCAGCCGGTTCTGCCAGTTGCCGGCGTGCTCGTACCACTCGTAGGCGGCATCGGGTGACGGCAGGCCGTTGAAGTCGTCGAACAGCGTCGTCTGCGGGCTGCCGGACTTCAGCGACTGCACGAACGCGCCGGGATGGATCTTCTCCCGCACGTACAGCGGGTGCGCCTCGTAGGTCTCCGGGAGGGCCTCCCTCGACCAGGCCAGCGCCGGCTCGTCGTCGCGCTCACGGCCGGCGGGGGTGAACGGCCTCGGCGCCTTGTCGCCGGCGCCCATGAGCGGCTCGGTCTGGGTGGTCGGCAGGTTCGACCGGCTCGCCGAGGCGTACTGGTAGCTGTCGGTCTTGCGGCCCTGCGCCATCAGTCGGGCCTCCGGGGGTCTGCTGACCGATCCACCGGACACGCAGACGGGTCCGCCGGCCAGCGGATTCCGGCTGCGGGAATGACCGGTGACGAGGCCGTCGGCGGCATCGCTCGGTACCTTCCCGCCGGCTACCGGGCCACCAGCGCCAGAGCACCGCCGCCGGCAGCGGGTGATGCGACGAGGCGGCGTGCGTCATCGATGGCGTGATCGAGTTCGAGCTCGGGCCCGTCGAGGTCGGTGAGTTCGGCGAAGGTCCAGCGGCGCAGCCCCGGTGGGGTCTCCGGCGAGTTGGCGACCGCGGGGATCCACCAGTCCTCCACGTAGCCGTGCTTCGCCTCGGACACCTCGTCGGGCCGGCCCTTGCACTCCAACATCAGGTGCACGGCGTCCTCGCTGCGGTTCCCGCCGAACAGCCGGACCGCGAAGTCGGGCACGTAGCGATGCCAGACGCCGTCGATCTCGTACGGCACCGTCCAGTCGAGGCGGAAGTTGCGGGCCCAGGCGTCCACGTCGGGGTGCTTGTCGAGGGCCGCGGCGACCCGCCGCTCGAAGTCGGAGTGGCAGGCGGGCACGTTCAGCTCGCTGCGCCGGGGGGGGTTGGCGGGGCTGACGGGGGGGGAATCGGTGGGGCTGGGTTCCCAGTACCAGCCCGCCGGGGCTCGCCCCTTGGGGGGTGGCCTTGGAGCCCAGCCTCACCGATTGCCCCCCCGTCAGCGCTGCCCAGACCACCCGGCGCAGCGAACTGAACGTGGCCGCCTGCCACTCCGACTTCGAGCG
>JAPONU010000351.1 GCA_026713745.1 bacterium | reverse complement strand
GGGTTGGGCCGGTCCGGCACTACCCCTGGGCTGAGGGCGGGCTGCGGGGCTGAACTACTGTGAGCCGATGACCTCGGCAACGGTTGTGGGCCCCGCTGACCTGGGGCCGGGAACGCTGGCCGACGGCGACGGGGCGGTCGAAGAGGCGCTGCACCCGCCGTCGTTCACCACGGATCCGTATCCCGTCTATGAGCGCCTGCGGGATGAGGCGCCGGTCTACTGGAGCCCCTATTTCGGTCAGTGGCTGGTTGCCCGCGGCGAACTGGTCGTCGAAGTGGCCCGCCAATGGGAGATCTTCTCCAGCGTCGGCTGGGACAGCTTCTTCCTCAGCCAACTGCCGGAGGACCTGCGCCCGGAGATCCCCACCGTCATCGACCACTTCCGGACAGTCAACATCTCCACCACCGACCCGCCTGTGCACACCCGCCTCCGCCGGCTGCTGTCGAAAGCCTTCACCCCCCGCCGCATCGCCAGGCTGGAGGACCGGGTGCGCGCCGTCACCGCCCGCCTGCTGGACGACGTCTGCGATGGCGCCGCCGGCGAGGTGAGCTTCGACCTCATCGCCGGGTTGGCCTACCCGCTGCCGGTGGCGATGATCGGGGAGCTCTACGGCGTCGGCGACAGCGATCATGCCGACCTCAAGCGCTGGTCGAAGGCTGTCGTGGCCTACACCGGGTCGTCGGTCGCCCATCCGCACCTGGCCAGGGAGCTCGACACCGCCCTCGCGGAGTTCCGGGCGTACCTGCGAGCGCTCGTCGTCGAGCGGCGCAACCGCCCCCGGGACGACCTGCTGAGCGACCTGGTCGCCGCCGTGGACGAGGGCGAGCGGCTCGCCGAGGACGAGCTGGTGGCCACGTCCATCAACCTGCTCTTCGCCGGCCACGAGACCACCACCAACCTCATCGGCAACGGCACGCTGGCGCTGCTGCGCCACCCCGGCCAGTTGGACCTGCTGCGCAGCCAACCGGAACTCCTGCCGGGTGCCGTGGAGGAACTTCTGCGCTATGACAGCCCCGTGCAGCGGGTGCGTCGCATCACCACCCGCGACATCACCATCGGCGGCCGGGAGATCCCCCGAGGCACCCCGGTGACGGCGTTCCTGGGTTCGGCCAACCGGGACCCGGCGCAATGGGACCGCCCCGACGAACTGGACGTGACCCGCCCCGACGTCTTCCCGATGAGCTTCGGCGGCGGCCCGCACTACTGCATCGGCGCCGCGCTGGCCCGCCTCGAGGGGCGCGTCGCCTTCGAGTTGCTGCTGGAGCGCTTCGCCGAGTTGCGCCTCGCCGACGGATTCGAGAACCGCTGGCATCCCAATGTGGCGTTCCGCGGCCTCGTCGAGTTGCCGCTGCGGGGGGTTCTGGCCGGCTAGCCGTCTCCGCCGGTCATCCGGTCAGCCCCCAAGCCCCTCAGCCCGTCAGCCCTCAAGCCCCTCAGCCCCCAAGCCCCTTAGCCCGGCAGTCCCCAAGCCCCTTAGCCCGGCAGTCCCCAAGCCCGTCAGCCCCCAAGCCCCTCAGCCCGTCAGCATCTCGATCGCGTCGACGGAGGCGAAGGCGGCGTTGAGGAGCTGTGTCTGCTCCTGCAGGTGGATCTGGCGCGAGCCCGTGGCGGGGCTGGCGGACTCGGGGCGACTCACGCCGAGTACCCGGATTCCCGCCAGTGCCTCGGCGAGGCGATTGCGGGCGAAGCCCCAGGCGCCCATGTTGCGGGGCTCGTCCTGCAGCCAGACGACCTCGCCGGCATCGGGATAGCGCGCCAGCGCCTCGGTGATCTCGCGCTCGGGCCACGGGTACAGCTGCTCGACGCGCACGACCACCGTCGGCGCCCCCAGCGAGTCCCGCTTCGCCAGGGCTTCGTGGCCGACCTTGCCGCTGCACAGCACCACCCGCTCGACCCGGGACGGCGGCGCCGGGTCGTCGAGCACCGCCTCGAAGGAGCCCTCGGCGAAGTCCTCCAGGGTTGAGCGGGCCGGGCGGGCACGGAGCAGCGACTTCGGGCTGAACACCACGAGTGGCCGGCCCAGGTCCCACAGCGCCTGGCGCCGCAGCAGGTGGAAGTACTGGGCCGCCGTGGTGGGCTGCGCGAGCGTCAGGTTGTCCTCCGCCGCCAGGATCAGGAACCGCTCGATGCGTGCCGAGGAGTGTTCGGGGCCTTGGCCCTCGAGCCCGTGGGGCAGCAGCAGCACCAGCCCGCTTCGCTGGCGCCACTTGTCCTGGGCGGCAACCAGGAACTGGTCGATGATGATCTGCGCGCCGTTGGCGAAGTCCCCGAACTGCGCTTCCCACAGCACCAGTGCCCGGGGGTCGCCCAGCGAGTAGCCGTACTCGAAGCCCAGGGCGGCGTACTCCGACAGCAGCGAGTCGTAGATCCACAGGCGAGTGCGGGGCGCGCACAGCGCCTCCAGCGGTGTGTGCGCGGCGCCGGTGACGTTGTCCACCAGGGTGCTGTGGCGCTGGGAGAACGTACCCCGGCAGGAATCCTGGCCAGTGAGGCGCACCGAGACGCCGTCCTGCAGCAGCGTGCCGAGCGCCAGTGTCTCCGCCAGCGCCCAGTCGGTCTCGGCGCCGGCGAACATGCGGTCACGGGCGTGCAGGTGCTTGGCCACCCGGGGGTGCAGCGAGAAGCCCTCCGGAAGGACGCTCAGCGCGTCGTAGATGTCCCGCAACTCGGCGACGCCGACGCTCGTGTCGATGTCGGGCAGGTCGCCCGTCGGCGGCTTGGGTGGGAGAGCCATGGGCTGCCCGTCGGGGAGCTCCGCCCGGGTGGCGTCCAGGGCCTCGGCGAGCATCTTGTCGAAATCATCGAGTGCTGCGGTGGCGGTGTCCACGCTGATCTCGTCCTGCAGCATGAGGCGCTCGACGTAGCCCTTGCGCACCGGGCGGTGCTCGGCGATGCGGTTGTACATGATCGGCTGGGTGACGCTGGGGTCATCGCTCTCGTTATGGCCGTGGCGGCGGTAGCACCACAGGTCGATCACGACGTCCTTGCCCCAGCGTTGCCGGTAGTCGAACGCCAGGCGCCCGGCGCGCACGCAGGCCTCGGGGTCGTCGCCGTTGACGTGCAGGATCGGCGCCTGGATCATGCGAGCCACGTCGGTGGGGTAGGGGCTGGAGCGGCCCTCGCTGGCCGTGGCGGTGAAGCCCACCTGGTTGTTGATGACCAGGTGGATCGTGCCGCCGACCGAGTAGCCGTCCAGCTGGGACATGTTCAGCGTCTCGGTCACCACGCCCTGGCCGGCGAAGGCGGCGTCGCCGTGCATGACCAGGGCCAGCACGCTGGTGGTGCAGGCTCCGGGCATCGCCCGCGTGCCTGGTGTCCGAGCCGCTTCCCCCTCGGGCGGAGACCCGTCGGGGGCGGCTGCGTCGTCGCTGTCGTCGTCGCTGTCGTCGTCGGTGGCCGGCGCCGGAGCGCACTCTGGTGCTCCCTCGGCCTCGAGGCGGTCCATGCGGGCCTTGGCCATGCCCACCACTACTGGGCCCACGGCCTCCAGGTGCGACGGGTTGGCGGCCAGGTCCACCCGCAGCGGGTTCCCGGCACCGCTGGTGAACTTGCCGCTCATCCCCAGGTGGTATTTCACGTCGCCGGAGCCCTGCACGGCGTCGGGGTCGATG
>JAPONU010000350.1 GCA_026713745.1 bacterium | reverse complement strand
CTGTCGTGGGTCCAGTCCGCCACGAGTGACTGCAACGACCCTTCCAGCGGTCCCGCCGCGGCCGCCGGGCGGCGCCGGGGGTCCTCGAAGGCCTCCGCGAGTTCCTCGAGGTTCAGGAGCGTGCGGGTCTCGGTGGCCTCGGCCCTCACGAGCATGCCGGCAAGTTCCGTCGAACCGCCGACGGAGGCCTCGAGGGTTTCCAGGTCGTTCAGCACGGTGCCGCCCCGGGGCAGGATGTCGCGGATGCTGAACTCCGACTGGAGGCCACTGGCCGCGAACGCCATCCAGATCGTCACCCCGCACACGGCGATGAGGTAGGGCGCCGGGCGGCGTGCCACGCTCGTGCCGAGCACCTCCGCCGCCCGCTCCACGCCGGGCAGGGCTCCGGAGACCCGCCGGGGCGCCTTCAGCGTGCCGCGTGCCTCGCGGCGGCGGTCGATGATCGTCCGACCCGCCGGGATCAGCGTGAGCATCACGATCAGGCTCAGCCCCACGCCGAGGCCGGCGACGATGCCGAAGTCGTTGAGTGTTGAGATCGGGGAGAACAGGTTCGCCAGGAAACTGGCGATAGTCGTGACGCCGGCCAGCGCCAGCGGGACGGCGACGTTGCGGAGCCCCGTGCGGACCGCCTGCTGCACCGGCAGGCCCTCGGCTCGCTGCTCGCGGTAGTGCGAGACGGCCTGGATGGCGTAGTCCACCGAGAGGCTGATCAGCATGATCGGCACCATGACGGTGAGCGAACTCGGAGGCCCGATCCACCCCAGCGCGTTCGGCCCCAGCCACCCCTCGGCTCCGATGATCCAGATCAGCGAGAACAGCAGGCCCAGGAGCGTGAGCAGCAAATCCGCCAATGAGCGCAGGAACAGCACGATCAGCGCGGCGATCAGCAGCAGCGCCACCCCGATCAGCGGCGCCATCCCCGACTCGGTGGCCTCTCTGTACTCGTCCTCGATCACCGTGACCGAGATGCTGCTCACGCCGAGGGGGCCCTCGGAGCCCGAGGCCAGGGCGTGGATCTCCCGTTCCGCCTCCGCGACGCGCTCGTCGCCGCTGTCGAGCAGCCGGATGGTGGCGACGGCGACCGGAGTCCCGTCGTCGTCGGTCCCGGTCAGCGCGCTGAGCGCCGCCCCGATCTCCGGGACGCTGTGGAGCGAGTCGATTTCGGCCTGCGGGAGCGACGCCAGGTCGTCGCGCTCAAGAGCGGCCCCGATCAGCGAGCTGGGGGCGAAGACCGGATCGACCGGCGCCAGCAGGGCCGTCACGTCGGCGTCGCCGAGGGCCGCGTCCAGCAGGGCGTCCATCTGGGCCAGCCCGCCGGGGGTCAACGCCTCGCCGCGGAAGACCAGCGTGACGACCCGCACGTCGCCGACGGCGCCGAACCTCTCCTCGATCTCGATCACGGCGGCGGCGACGTCGTTGCCGGGGGGAAGCAGGGCCAGCGAGCTCCCCTCCGTCGGCGGCGCGCGCCGCGTCACCCCCGCGGCCAGGACGACGGTGACGAGGATGAGGACACCGATGGTGATCCAAGGTCGGGCCGTGACCAGCCGGCTGAACCTGTCGAGCGGGCGGCTCATGCCGTGGAACTGTACTTCACGGCTACCGGAGCGCCGGAGCCCGTCACGGTCCTGGGAGCCGGTACTCGCAGGCGCCTTGGCGGGAGGACTTACTGCTTCTGGGACTCGAGCGCCTGCCGGGGAAACTCGTTGCCGGCTGCATGATGACCGTCCACGCTGCGCGGCTCGGGATAGAACTGGGCGCAGTAGGTCCGGTACGTCATGATCTCACCGTCGGCACGTGACAGGCGCGGTCGGGGGCGGAACTGTTTGCGGGTCCAGACCGTGACATCCTGCCGAACGTCCCGGTGCTGGAGCGGTGCGAGGAACTTGTTCAGGATGGGAGCACGTAACCGGACCGGGAGGAACCCCAGACCCGCGATCCGCCGCTTCGGGTTGCGTACGTCCTGTACCTGCATGGCCACCGTCAGGTCGATGAGCGTGCCGTCGACAGGCGTCGCCAGTATCCAGACGCGCATGTCCAGGGGGATCGAGCGCTCCTGCACCTCCACGTACGAGCAGCCCAACCCCAAGACGTGAGTCCGGGCGGCCAGGTCGAGCGAGAGGAGCTTGATCCCGGCGACCGTCCGGTTGGTGGCGAAGTCGAAGCGGCTCTCGAGACGGTACCCATCGGTGACCACGGGCTCGACGCGCGCCACGCTGTCGTAGCCGTGGACGTACCGGAAGTGGGCCAGGTCGACTGCATTCTCCGCCGTCTCCTGGGGATGGCCCGGAAAGCGGGTCGTCCAGATGTCGAGCTTGCTCCAGCCGGCTTGATCCGGGGCCGCAGGCAGGCTCCAGGGTGATGCACGTCCGTCGATTCCCCACCAGGCGAAGATCAGGCCGACGTATTCCGTCGTCTCGAAGACCCGCAGCCTGGCGGCCTTCGGCGCGGGCGCGAACGGGGTGGCGACGCACTGACCGCCGGCGTCGTACTCGAAACCATGGAACGGGCAGACGAGCCGGCCATCGCAGACACGTCCCCCCGCTTCGGGCCCCAGATCCGCGCCGAGGTGCGGGCAATGGGACTCGGCCACGCAGATGCGCCCGTCGTCGTCGCACCAGATGATGATGCTCTCGCCCATCCAGGTCTTCCCGATGAGCTTCGCCTTCTCCACGGCCCGTCGGCTCGCGAGAAAGTACCAGCCCTCGGGGAACGGGGGCGGAGACGCGGTGTCGGCGGGCTCAGTGCGCCGGATTGACATCGTTGGCATGCCTCACGGAGAATACCGGCTCTCGGGAGATCGGCGGACACCGCTAGGTTCTCCACCACGGCCATCCAGTGCCATGGAAGGTCGTCGAGCCACCCATCATCGATCCAGGAGGCCCCTCGAGGTGACAGTTGCAGAGGATCCGGGTGGGGCCCCGGAGTTGGGACTGAGACGGGCGGCGAACGTTGGAGCCGTTCCCCGAGCCCGCGCCGCCGGGGCTACACGTCGGGTGGCTCAACGCATCCCGCGCTCCGGCGTGCGAACAGGCCGTTGATGGCCTTCGGCAGGCTCACCGGTTCCCTGCGCGCCGCGTATCGGGGCCGGGACATTCCGGCAATTGTGTCCGACGTCGAGAACTGGATCGAGAGGTCCAACGCCGGCCACGCTGAT
>JAPONU010000349.1 GCA_026713745.1 bacterium | reverse complement strand
GGTGGGATGCCGGCCGTCGAGCCCGACGCCGGCCTCGGCCAGGTAGTCAACACCCTCGCCCTCGCCGCAGAATCCCAGCGTCTCGAACTGCCGGATCACCTCGAAGGTGTTGATGTCGTAGAGCTCGAAGACGTCCACGTCCGCCGGCGCCAGGCCGGCCATTCCGAAACTGCGCCGGTAGGCGCCGGCGCCGATGCGGGCCACGTCGTCGTAGCGGGGCGGGTCCACGTACTGCTGGCGGTACCACTCCGACCCCCCGCCCAGCACCACCGCCGGCGGCGCCGGGCAGTCGCGGGCGCGCTCCAAGCGGGTCACGACCATGGCGGCGGCGCCCTCGGTGGCGAGGCACAGGTCCAGCAGCCGGAACGGCTCGGCAACCGGCGGCGAGGCCAGCACGTCGGCGGGCCGGTACGGGCCGCGCCCGTACATCACCGCCGCGGGATTGGCCGACCCGGCGTTGCGGATGGTGGCGGGCACCAGCGCCATCCGCTCGGGGTCGGGGGCGAACCGGTGCAGGTACACCTGCGCCACCAGGGCGAACTGCGCGGCGGTGAGCGAACCCCAGCACGCGGTGAACTCGTTGTCGGGCCGGGTGTAGGAGGCGACGGTTCCAGTGGCGGCGCTCGCCGCGTCGCCACCGGAGGACACCCCGGCGCTCGCGGCGTCGCCACCGGAAGACACCGCACCGCCGGACTCCCCGGCCCGGCCGCCGAAGACCAGCACCGTGGAGCACTGGCCGGCCAGGATGGCGCCGGCGGCGTCAAGCAGGCCGGGCGCGCCCTGCGGGTACGTGTCGCCCACCCAGTCGAATCCCTTGCCCAGCAGCGCCGACCAATCCACCGAGCCGGGATGGAACACGGTGCCGCCGGGACCGGGCCAGCGCGCCGAGATGCCGTCCACCTCGTCGAGGCTCATCCCGGCGTCGTCGAGCGCCGCCCTGGCCGCCTCGAGGCAGATCTGCACCGAGTTGCCTTCGAGGCTGCGGGCCTGGCGCGTGGCCGCGACTCCGGCCACGGCGATTCCCGCCAGCGGGTGCGAGCCCGAAGCGCTCACACCTGGCGACCCTCGCCCCAGAAGCGCTTGCGAATCTGGTCCTTGGCAATCTTGCCGACCGCGTTCTTCGGCAGGGAATCGATCAACTCCACCCGCTCGGGCACCTTGATCGACGTCAACTCCGACTGCCGGCAGTGCTCCCGCAGCTCGCCGGGGCCGACCGACGCCCCGTCCTTGAGCGCCGCCACCGCCACGATGGCCTCACCCCAGTCCGGATCGGGCGCGCCGACCACCGAGCACTCCAGCACCGCCGGATGGCGGTACAGCACGTTCTCGATCTCTGTGGGGGCGATGTTCAACCCGCCCCGGATGATGAGGTTCTTGAGCCGGTCGACGATGTAGATGAACCCTTCGTCGTCGATGGTGGCCACGTCGCCGGAGTGCATCCACCCGTCGCGCAGCGACTCGGCGGTGCGCTCGGGGTCGCGGTAGTAGCCCTTCATCACATAGGGGCCGCCGAAGATGACCTCGCCCCGCTCCCCGGGCGCCACGTCTCGACCCTCGCCGTCGACGACCCGCACGTCCATGGCGTAGGACGGCTGGCCGCAGGAGCCCAGCAGTTCGGGGCGCTCGGTCAGCCCCCGGTGGTGGTCCTCCTTGCGCAGCATCGTGCCGATGGAGGCGATCTCGGCCATGCCGTAGAGCTGGTTGAAGATGTTGCCGAAACGGCCGACCAGCTCGCCGAGGCGCTCCGGCGAGATCGGCGAGGCGCCGTAGCCGAGCGTCACCAGGCCGCCCAGCAGGCCGTCGTGTGCCGAGGGCAGGCGATCCAGCAGGCGCATCAGCTGCGTGGGAACGAGGAAGGAGTGCGTCACGCCCTGACGATCCACTGTCTCGGCGAATCCCCTCGGGTCGAAGCTGCGGCTGTCACGGAACCCCAGGGCCGCCCCCATCAGCAGAACAGGCACGATCGTGATGTTGACGCTGGAGTTGTGCGGGATCTGCAACAGGTAGCGGCTGTACCGGCTGATTTCGTACTCCAGCGCCGTCACGGTGGCGTGCTGCAGCACGCGGGCGTGGTCGAACAGCACACCCTTGGGGCGTCCGGTGGTCCCGCTGGTGTAGACGATGCAGAAGTCGTCATCGGGGCGCACCTCGTGCAGCGTGGCCGGCGGGGCCGGGGATCCCGCCGCCACGGCCGACCGATAGGGCTCGCAGTCGATGTCCAAGACCTCCAGGCCGTACTTCTCCGCCGCCTCGACGGTCTGGGGGAGGTGCTCGGTGTCGCAGAGCAACAACCGGGGCCGGGCGTTGTCGATGATCTGGTCCAGTTCGGTGGGGCCGAGGCGGAAGTTGAGCCCCACGTAGACGGCGCCGGACTTGGCGATCCCGCCGAGCACCTCGACGACCTCCGGGCGGTTCGCCACGAGCAGCGCCACGCGGTCGCCGGGCTCGATTCCGAATCGCTCGGCGAGGGCGTTGGCGATGCGGTTGGTCCGCTCCTCCAGCTCCGCCCAGGTCACGTCGCGGCGCTGCGGCCCCACGTCGAACAGCGCGGTCGCGTCCGGGTAGCGCACCGCGTTGCGCCGGAACGCCAGGCCGACGTTCACGGAGTCACCGTCGCGCGCCGTCGGGCCGGCCCCACATTCATGAGGTACGCCGACTCGGGAACCCGGGAGAATGCCGAGTCATCGACAGACGACGCCGCGACATGCGCCGGAGCATGGATTCCGGCCTCCGCCGGAATGACAGGATGGATGGGGCGCGAACCGGCTGCCTCATGCCACCGCCTTCGTGACGCCGCCATCGACGACGCACGGGGCGAACGCCGGCAGCGGGGCGCCGTCGGGCCCGGGCACGAACTGCACCTGCACCGCCATCCCCACGCGCACCTCGCCCGCAGGGCAGTCCACGATCCACGTCAGGAGCGACCAGCCCTCGGTCACGTCCACGATCGCCAGCACGTACGGCGCCTCGAAGGACGGCTCGGGCGGGCGGTGCACGACGGTGAAGCTGTAGACGGTGCCGCGCCCCTCACTGGGCTCGTAACTCCACTGCTCGCAGCAGCAATGGGGGCAGACGACCTGGGGGGTGAAGAAACTCCGAGCGCAGCGGGCGCAGACGGGCCGCAGCAACACACCCCTGTCGACCGCTGACCAGAACTCACCGGTCAGCGCGCGGTCAGCGCGGTCCGGCGGGGGCATCGGCGGCTCAATCCTCGTGCAACAGGAGAGCCATGGCGGCGTCGCGCACAGCCATGCCCACCTCGACGCCGCGGGCGCGGGCCAGGCGGTTGCAGGCGCCCACCTTGCCGATCTCGTAGGCCTTGAAGGCGTCGCCGATGGGTGCGGTCCAGGCGTCGAAGGAGCCGCCCGCCAGCCCATGGCGCTCGACGATGGCGAGGCCGGCTATGCCGGAATCGTTCTTGGCCCGGCCGCCGTCGGCGCAGATGAAGCCGTGGGGCGAGACCTCCAGCAGGAAGCCCGCGCCGCTGCGGCCGGTGTGCCCGGCGGTCACCAGCACGTTGCGAGAGTCGGTCGGCTGAGCGAACACGATTGAGTCGGTCACCACCAGCTCCCGTCCCGTCGGCGACGTCGCCATCACCTCGCGGCGGATCTTCGTGCCCTCGTCGATCTCACCGACCGGGTCGTTGCAGGCCAGAAGCCGCGCCGCCTCGGCGACCGGCATCCCCTCGGTTACCCCGCACCGCTCGGCGTAGATGTTCACCCGGCTGATCACCCCGCACGTGTACTGGTCCATGCCGTTGCCCAACTCCGACGACTCGGCCGATGCGGTGGCGGCGGGGATGCCGAGCGCCTCCAGGTACCACAGCCCCGCGATGCCGGCGCCGTCCATGCCCACCGCCCCGTCGTGGCCGATGACCGCCCGCGGCCGGTGGGGCACCATAAGCCGGGCGGGGAGCACACCCAGGTACGAGGCCGGCACCACGACGTCGGTGCCGCGGTTGCGGGCGTCCACGTAGCGAGCCGAATCCATGACCACGATCCGCCGGTCCCCGTGGCTGGCCACAACCTCCTGGGGGTGGTCCGCCTCGTTCGCCAGCAGCGGTGCTTCGGTGACCATGTGGTGCTCCTCGCTCGTCTGTGCTGCGACTATCCCGAAAATGGCGGCGTGCGCAGCGGCTCCGGGGGCCACCCAGGCCGAGGCGCCACCCGAGTCTGCCACCGGATCGCCGCCGGACCCCGGAGCTATCCGAGCAGGTGGGGTGCCCGCTGGGCCAGGCGCAGGAGCCGGCCGGCGTTGTCGTTCAGGGCCGGCATCAGATCGGCCACGTCGGGACCGGTGCCGCGGTCCCAGCCGCCGAAGTTGGTGCCGTACACCAACTGGTCGGTGCCGAGGGCGTCGGCCACGAAGGAGAACTCGCGGGCCCCGGTCACGTGGCAGTCGAACCAGAGCTGAGCGAGTTGCTCGTCGAAGACGCCGGCGGGCTTCAACCACTCGGGCGAGGCGGGGCGCCGCTCGGCCAGCTTGCGCAGCTTCGAGAGCACCAGCGCGAGCGATCCGCCGCCGTGACTGAGGCAGATGTCCAAACCCCGATGGCGGCGCAGGACCCCGCCGAAGATCAGCGTGGCCGCAGCAAGGGCCTCCTCGAGGGAGTACTCCAGCACCAGGTCCAGATCCCAGCGGCGCAGGCGTTCGTCCAGCAGCGCGCCGTCGATGCCCGATTGGGTCGGATGCAGGAACAGGGGCACATCCAGCTCCACACAGGATTCGTACAAAGCGTCGAGGGCCGGGGCATCCAGCGGCGTGCCGAAGTCGGTGCCGATGTATCCGCCGAGCAGCCCCAAGTCGCCGGTGATGCGCCCGAGCTCCGCGCAGGCCGCGTCGATGTCCTGCATGGGCAGGGCACCGAGACCCACGAACCGGTCGGGATGGTCGGCGACCACCTCGGCCAGGCTGTCGTTGTGGGCACGGCAGAACTCCACGGCCGCCGGCGCGTCGATGAAGTGCAGGTAGGTCAGCGGGTTCGGCGACAGCGCCTGCACGCTGATGCCGGCGGCGTCCATGGCGGCGAGGCGCATGTCCACCTCGATGAACAGCGATCCCCGGTAGGCCACGCCGTCGAGTTGGTAGTTGCCGACGCGGAACCACGGGCTGCCGTCGGCGTGGTAGCCGATCTCGGGGCCGCAGGCCCCGGCCTGCCCCATCGAGCCCTCCAGCACGATGTGGCCATGCACGTCGATGAGGCCATCTGCCGGACCATCTGCACTTCTCACGAGCGGCCCTCCATGATGCCGTCGGCGCCGGGCAGCCAGGCCGCCACACCCGCCACCGGGATGGCGCACACCACCGCCTCGGTGATCTGGGCCTCACTGCAACCGGCCCTGCGGGCACCGTTGGCGTGCACGTTCACGAACCGGGAGGAGAATTCCGCCGCGTTGATGGTGCACAGCAGCAACTCGGCGTGGTCGGCGTCCAGCACGTTCTCGGCCAGGGACCACTCGCGCATCAGCACGTAGCCCTCGAGCGCCCGGGGTGCCTCGTCGGCCATGAGCTTCACGTACTCGGGGACGAACCCGAAGTAGTCCTCGAAGTAGTCCAGGCACCCCTGGCGGTCCAGGGGGAACTCGTCGGCTTCGCCGCCACCCGGCTGGAGTGTCTCGCCGAACGTCTCGTCGATGGCCGAGTTGAACAGGGCGTAGACGGCCTCGCCCCGGGAGATCAACACCGTGAGGGCCGCACCGCGGGCCACGTCGAGTTCGAGCCCCAGGTCCCGCGATCGTTCCATCTGCGCCATCAGCATCTGGCGGTGGCCCTTGACGGCTGCCGCGGACGCCATGTACAGCGCCTTCGCCCAGGCAGGACAGGCCCCATCGGTGTCGGTGACCTCGCGCACACGGGCCAGGCCCTCGGCGAACTTCGGCGAGACGGCGTCGATCTGGCCGGTCGCCAGGGCGGCGCTCCCCAGAATCGATCGGTCGGCTCCCCCGACAAGGGTTGGCTGGACTGTCATCGGACCTCCTGGTGTTATTCGGACCTATAGAACCGGCTCGCAGCGGCGCGCCGAGGTGGGCGGCTGTCGCGACTCAGAGCTTGGAAACCTCGCCGCCGTCGATCACGAAGCAGGCTCCTGTGGCGAAGGACGCCAGCGGCGACGCCAGGTAGCACACCAGCGGTCCGAGCTCGGCGGGCTCGCCCATCCGGCGCATCGGGATCTTGCGCAGGCGGGCGGCGAGCATCTTGTCGTCCGCCATCACCTGGGCCTGGGCCTCGGTGGCGAAGGCGCCGGGGGCGATCAGGTTCACCCTGATGCCGTGGCGGGCCCATTCCGCCGCCAGCGCCTCGGTCAGGCGAGCCAGCGCGCCCTTCGAAGCGCTGTAGGCGGCGAGCAGCGCCTTGCCCTTGAGGCTCGACGTGGAGCCCACGTTGATTATCGAACCTCCCCCGCCTGCGGCCACGAAGTGGCGCGCCGCAGCCTGCGACAGGACGGCGGGAGCGATCACGTTCACCGCCAAGACCTCGGCCAGGACCTCCAGATCCTGATCCAGGAACGTGCCGGCGGGGGCGATCCCGGCGTTGTTGACCACGCAGTCGAGGCGGCCGAAGCACTCCAGGGCCACATCGACGAGGCCGGCGACCTCGGCGGCGTCGCGCATGTCGCAACGCACCGGGTGGATCCCCCCGCCCGAGCCGGCGGCCAGATCCTCCAGGGCGCCCGCCGAGCGGGCCGCCGCCACCACCCGGGCGCCCTCGCCGACGAGGGCTTCGGCTGCGGCCCTGCCGAGGCCGCGGCCGGCGCCGGTGACGATGGCGACGGTGCCGTTCAATTGCAGGTCCATGTCAGCGCCTCGCGGTCGGTGCCGGGTGATCAGTACTGCGCACCGCTGGGTGTGCCCGTCCGGACGATGTCGCGGCACAGGCGGTTGGCGATTCCCAGGCGCAGCACCTCGCTGGCCCCCTCGTAGATGCGCATTGGCCGGGCCTGGCGGTAGTACTGCTCGATGCGGGAGCCCTTGATGAGCCCCCAGCGTCCCATGACCTGCACGCAGCGATCCACGACGCGCCCGGCCGCCTCGGTCGCCGCCAGCTTGGCCAGCGAGGAGTGATCGAGGGTCGTGGCAGGGTCCCTCCGGGCCATGTCGGCCACCCGGTAGGCCAGCAACCGGGACGACTCCAGGTCGACCCACGAGTCCGCCAGCAGATTCGCCACCGCACCCAGGCGCACCAGCGGCCGCCCGAACTGTTGCCGCTCGGCGGCGTGGCGGCCGGCTATCTCGAGCGCGCCCTCCATGAGCCCGACGGCCGCACCCGCCACCGAGGAGCGGAAGACCGACAGGGTGGCGAGCACGTGCGCGACCCCCCTGCCTGGCGCACCGAGCCGATGATCCGACGTGAGGACCACGTCAACGAAATCGACCTCGCCGAGGACATGCGGGGCGATGATCTCGGGCGAGGGCGAGATCCGCACCCCCGGGCTGTCCGCCGGAACGAGGACGACCGAATAGTCGTCCTCCTCGCCCTCCCCCGACGCCGGCTCTCGCACCAGCGTCGTGAAGAAGTCCGCCACCGGGGCGTTCGAGATGAACGACTTGCGTCCGGACAGCACGAACTCGTCATCCCCGGTTGCCGACGGTCGCAGTGTCGTCGTGATCGCCTTGAGATCCGAACCCGCTTCAGGTTCGGTCAGCGCCAAGGCCGCGATCGAATCCCCCGACGCAACCCTGGGCAGCCAATCTCGCCGCTGGGCCTCGCTGCCGCCGAGGGCGATGGCGTAACTGCCGATGCCCTGCAGCGCCAGCAGGGCGTCCAGATGCGCCGAGGCCTTCATGCAGGCCTCCCGTGCCACGCACACGGCGAGAGGATCCACCCTTTCGAAGCGTCCCCCGTAGGCGGATGGGACCATCAACTCGCACAGCCGGCTGGCCCGCAGGACCGCCAGCGTGGGAGCGTGGACCTCTGAGCACTCGTCCGCCTCGCCGGCGAAGGGCGCCACCTCGGCGGCCACCGCCTGGGCTTCGGCCTTGACGTCGCGATAAAGCTGGGGAAGTTCGAAGATCGACATCGCCCGGCACCTTCCTTGTTTGACCTCGCCGCTCTCGCCGTTGAGACTCATGCGGGCTGTCGGCGGCGGCAGCGTAGCGGGCGGACCTCTCCACTCCGGCGCCGCCAACTAGAATAAACGGTTGGTAGATAAGAGTCACGCGCCGCACTGAACAGCGTCGGGGAGGAGCAAGCGAACCATGACCGACGTGATCGTCGACCGGCAGGACAAGACGCTTTGGCTGCGGCTGAACCGGCCCGAGCGGATGAACGCCTACGACCGGACGACCGTCGACGAGATCATCGCGGCGCTCCGGGAACACGCCGACGCCCGGGTCACGGTGATCACCGGCGAGGGCCGGGCGTTCTGCGCGGGCGGCTACCTGGCCAACCTGGCGGACCCCGACTTCTGGGAGCTGCGCTCCATGTTCACCGGCAGCCTGGAGTTGTTCGACGCCATCCGCTCGGCGCCCATGCCGGTGATCGCCGCGGTGAACGGGCCCGCCTTCGGCGGCGGGAACGAACTGGTGGTCGTGTGCGATCTGGCCATCGCCTCTGATAACGCCCGCTTCGGCCAGACCGGCGTGAAGGTCGGCAGCGCCCCGGTGCTGGGTGGAACGAACCTGCTGGCAATGACGGTGGGCGAGAAGAAGGCCAAGGAGGTGGTCTACCTCTGCCGCCCGTACAGCGCCGCCGAGGCCCTGGAGATGGGATGGATCAACGCCGTCGTGCCCCACGACGAGTTGCACGCCGAAGTCGAGCGCTGGTGCGCCGAGATCTGCGCCATGTCGGCTCGCTACATGGAGGTCGCCAAGATCAGCACGAACGTCTGGTGGCACCAGTTGCGCGACAACATGCAGTCGGGCCTGGGAATGCTGATGCAGGCCATCGGCTCGCCGGACATGCTCGAAGGGGCGACCGCCTTCCTGGAGAAGCGCAAACCGGAGTTCCCCCCGCGGGACGCGCGCTGAGCCCTGCCGGAACCATGGCTGCTCGAAGCTACGACCAGTTCCGGCCGACCTTCGCCGACCGCCGGCGTTGGAACTCCCCCGACGTGCTGCGCCACCGGGCCCAGACCCACGGCGATCGCGTCTATCTCGACGTCCCGTCCACGGGCGAGTCCTACACCTACGCCGAGACCCTCGAGTTGGCCGAGCGGGTGGCCCGGGGCCTGATCGGGGCGGGGGCCGTCCCCGCGGACAGATTGCTCATCATGGCGCCCAACTGCTCGGCCTACATCCTGGCCTGGCTGGGATCGTCGCTGGCCGGAATGGCCGAGGTCCCCATCAACACCGCCTACCGGGGCACGTTCCTGGAGCACCAGGCCTCGACGGTGGCACCGCGGCTGGCGCTCATCCACCCGGACTACGCGGCGCGCTTCGCCGAGAGTGCCGAGTCCGTCGGAACCGTGGAGCGCTTCTACCTCGCCGGCGGCGACGGTGACGAGCGCGCCGCGGCGGCGGCAACGCTGCGCCAATCCGGCTTCGAGGTCTCGAATTGGGAGGAGTTGCTGGAGCCGACGGATCTTGGCTCCGCAGTCGAGTTGCCGACGGTGCGCCACTCGGACCTGGGGTCGGTCTTCTTCACCTCCGGCACAACCGGCCTGTCCAAGGGCGTCATGATGCCGCACGCCCACATGCACCTCTTCGCCGACCAGTGCGTGTCGCTCACCCGGCTCACCGACGCCGACGTCTACATGTCCGCGGGGCCGCTGTTCCACGGCAACAGCCACTTCCTGGCCGCCCATCCGGCGCTGATCGCAGGCGCCCGCTACGTCCTTCAGGAGCGGTTCAGCGCCAGTGCCTGGACCAGCCAGGTGCGGGAGAGCGGTGCCACGGTCACCAACTTCGTGGGCGTGATGATGGACTTCGTCTGGCAGCAGCCCCCGCAGCCCGGCGACGCCGACAACGACCTGCGCTGCATCTTCGCCGCGCCCACTGCCTCCAGCATCCTCGAGGAATTCAAGCGCCGGTTCGGCGTGGAGGCGTTCGTGGAGGTGTTCGGCCTCACCGAGACCTGCATGGCGATCCTCAGCCCCTACGGCGAGGACCGCCCGCCGGGCGCCGCCGGCCTGGCGAACAGCGACTGGTTCGACGTGCGGCTCGTGGACTCCGAGACCGACGAGGAGGTCGCGGTCGGCGAGCTGGGCGAACTCGTGGTGCGTGCCCGCCACCCCTGGACCCAGTCGGTGGGCTACTACAACATGCCCGAGGCAACCCAGGAGGCCTGGCGCAACCTCTGGTGGCACACAGGGGACGGGCTGCGGCGCGACGCCGAG
This sequence comes from bacterium, assembly GCA_026713745.1. Taxonomy (GTDB): domain Bacteria; phylum Actinomycetota; class Acidimicrobiia; order Acidimicrobiales; family CATQHL01; genus VXNF01. The sequence goes on along the minus strand of JAPONU010000349.1, from coordinate 19,628 downwards.
GGCTGGTACTACTTCGTGGACCGCCTGAAGGACGCCATCCGCCGCCGCGGCGAGAACATCAGCTCCTACGAGGTGGAGCAGGCCCTGCTGGGTCACCCGGTCGTCGCCGAGGTAGCCGTCGTAGCCGTTCCCGCCGACCAGGAGGCGGGCGAGGACGAGGTGCTGGCCGTCGTGGTGCCCGAACCCGGCGCCGAGATCTCCGCCGCAGAGATGTGGGCCTACGCCGACCGGCGACTCCCCTACTTCGCCGTACCCCGCTACCTTCGCTTCGTGGCCGAACTGCCCAAGACGCCGTCGGAGAAGGTACGCAAGGTGGAGTTGCGAGCCGCCGGCGTCGCTGTCGACACCCACGACCGCGGTCCCGCGCCGCGACGGCGGGGAGGCCACAGGACGTGAACTCCGATCGGCGACGAGGTCTCGCGGAGGATCGAGAAGCGCGCCGCCCATCCGTCATTCCGGCGCATGCCGGAATCCATGGTCCCGCAGATCCGGCGGGTCCGGCCACCAATGGCCCAGAGCACCGGGGGAACAGCCACCCATGACCGGAACAGCAACCGCCGAGCAGGTGCCCACCCAGCAGACCGCCGTCTACTCGTCGCCGGCGGGGCGCGGGCGGGTCTACGCCATGGACTCCGCGTATCACGTGGATCCGGTCAACCGGGGCCGGGACATCTGCGTGAACTCCTCATACTGCGGCGTCCTGCCCGCCCGGTTCATCGCCGAGGCCGCCCCGCGGGGCGCCATCGGCATGGACTGCGGCATCGGCCCGGAGGGTTCGGCCATCGCCGGCCTCTGGTACCTGGAGGCGCTGGACATTCCCGCCGCGGTCGCCGACGTGCTGAGCGCGCGGCTCGGCGACGGCGTGCACCTCTACCACAACGGCGTCATCAGCTTCTGCAACCAGCCGGCGGCCGACTGCGGGGTGCGGGCAGGCATGCCGGTCGCCACCGCAGCCCGGATGATGCTGGAGAACGACCCGACGCCGGCGGCGGCCGACGAGATCACCAACCGCACGGTCATGCACACCGCCGCTGACGGCCGCTGCGTGATCGCCACGGACTCCATCGCCTTCGCCACCCCCGTCGACCGGGCCCGCAACGTTCTCGTCACCGCCGGGCACACCGGACGCAGCGCGGTGCCGTACCTGCGCCGGGCCAGCCCCTGGGGGTTCATCTGCTCCGACGGGGGGCGCGGCATGGACGACTCCGGCATGGCGGGGCTGGCCATCGTGGAGGCCGACGGCCTGGCGGGCGCAACCGTTGACGCCCGCCGCGCCCGCATGGGCAGCGGGCTGTCGCACTACCACGACGGCGTCATCTCTGCCGCCAACGCCCTGGCGGCGGCCCGTGGCGTGGAGATCGGCATGGGTTGCCCCGAAGCGGCACTCCTGCTTCTCGCCCGCCCCGATGAGTCCTGAACGGTTGCCGGGCCGCGCCGCGATCGTCGCGGCAGCACAGCTCCGCCGCGATGCAATCCTGGCGCCACCCGATGAGTTCTGACAGGCCACCACCGCAACCCGACGTTGCGGAGAACGGGAAGCCCGTACTCCCCTACCCGCTGCTCTTCCAACCGCTGCGGATCGGTCCGCTGGAGATCCGCAACCGGGTGATCTTCGCCGGCCACGGCTCGCGCTTCGTGGACTGGCACTCCCACCACCTCACCGAACGCCAGGGCCACTACCTGGCCGAGCGAGCCGCGGGCGGTGTCGGCCTGGTGATCCAAGGCTCCTCCATGGTGCACCCCACCGGCCTCGCCGCCGCCGGCATCAACGAGGTCTACAGCGACGCCGGCATCCCGGCCTACGCCAGGGTGGCCGAGATGGTGCAGGCCGAGGGCGCCGCCATCTTCGGCCAACTCTCCCACCTCGGGCGCCAGGGCGACACTTTCGCGGCCCACCGGGAGCTGTGGGCTCCGTCGGCGGTGGCCGACCCGGCCAGCCGCGTCGTGCCGCATGCCATGACCGGTCGCGACATCGCCGAACTCACGGACTGCTACAGCGACGCCGCCCGCCGTCTCGTCGCCGCCGGCTTCGACGGGCTGGAGGTGTACCTGGCTCACGGCTACCTGCTGTGCGAGTTCCTGTCGCGTTTCAGCAACCGCCGCAGCGACGGCTACGGCGGCTCGCCGGCGAACCGCTGCCGGCTGCCGCTGGAGGTCCTGGAGGCGGTTCGGGCCGAAGTCGGCGACGGGGTGCCCGTGGGCATCCGCGTCAGCGCCGAGGAGTTCGTTCCCGGGGGGCTCACGCCGGGCGAGTGCAGCGAGGTGGTGGCGCATCTCATGGCGCGCACCCGCGTCGACTACGTCAGCGTGAGCCAGTCCAACTACGCCTCCATCGACCGGATGATCCCCGACATGAGCTACCCGCGAGCCCCGTTCGCCCACTACGCGGGCGAGGTGCGGCAGGCCACCGGGGACGTGCCGACCTTTGCGGTGGCCCGCCTCGTCACCCCCGAGCAGTGCGAGGAATTGCTGGCGACCGGGGTGGCGGACGCGGTGTGCCTCGTGCGGCCCCTCATCGCGGACCCCGAATGGGCGTCGAAGGCCGCCGGCGGTCGCCGGGAGGACATCCGCGAGTGCATCTCCTGCAACGTGGGCTGTCGCGGCGGGCCGCATCGGGGCTCCCCCATCGCCTGCCTCGTGAACCCGGCTGTCGGCGAGGAGGCCCGCTGGGGATTCCGCCGGCTGCAACCGGCAGGCCGCAGCCGGCGGGTGGTCGTGATCGGCGGCGGTCCGGGAGGCCTGAAGGCTGCCGAGACCGCGGAGCTGGTGGGCCACGAGGTGATCCTGCTCGAAGCCTCCGAGCAACTCGGAGGCCAGGTGTTGGTGGCGGCCGCGGCCATGCCGTACCGGGACGAATTCGCCAACTCGGTCCGCCACCTCGAGCACCAAGTCCGCAAGCTGGGCGCCGAGGTGCGCACCGGCATCCGCGCCGACGCGGCGACCGCACTGGCGGAGGATCCGTCATGTGTGATCGTGGCGACAGGCTCGTTGCCGGGAGGATTCGACGTGCCCGGCGGGGAACTGGTGCGGTCGGTGCACGAAGCCGTCACCGCCGGCGTCGCCGGTCCCCGGGTCGTGCTGGCCGACGCGGGCGAGGCCGGCTGGAAGGTCTGCACCGCAGCGGAGAACCTCGCCGCCGCCGGCCACGAGGTAACGCTGGTGACACCCGTCTCGGTGGGCGCCTCCATGGACGCCTTCAGCCGCCCACCGATGCTGCGCCGCCTGCGCGCCGCCGGCGTCGAGTTCCTCGAGTACCACACGCTGAGCGCCGTGCGCGCCACAGGTGCGGAGGTCACCGAGACGCTCACCGGTACGTCGCGCCTGCTCCCCGCAGACAGCGTGGTGGGAGCCGCCTACGGCGTCGCCGACGACACCCTGTTCGCCGAGTTGCTCACCCTCAGCGAGGCCGGGAAGGCGCCGGAAGTCGAGTTGCATGCCGTCGGCGACTGCCTCGCCCCCCGCCAGGCCATCGACGCCATCTGGGACGCCTTCCGGGTCGCCCGCTCCCTGTAGCCCGCACCGCGTACTCGTGCGCTCACAGATCCGGCCCTTCGCGGCACCCAAGTCCTAGCCACGACCCAACGGCTCGCCAAGAGGTGAACTGCCGTGTGCGACCCGACGCAATGCGTCGCTCGGCACACGGCGGTTCACGAATGCCGGCACCCGCACAAGCGTGAGCGGCGCTCGCAGATTTTGCCAACCGTCCGGTTGGCAAAATGGCAGGTTGCTGACTAGCCTGGCCCGGTCCGTCAAACAACCGTCCGGACGGGCACCATGTCTGTACGACCACCTGGGAGGACCCCGATGCGAAGGCTCCGGCTCACACTTGTACTTCTGGCTGTTTTCGGACTCGTTGCCGCTGCGTGCGCCGGCGACTCCGGTGCGGCCGACGAGGCGCTCGCTGAGGCGCAGGCGGCTTCTGCCGCCGCCGCCGCCGCGATGAGCGAGGCGCAGAGCGCCGGCGCCGCAGCCGCCGAGATCGGCGCCGCGATTGCTGAAGCGCAAGCCGCTTCCGCCAGCGCCGATGCCGCTTCAGCAGGCGCGGCGGCCGCAGCAGCCGACGCCGCAGAGGCGTTGGCCGCCGCCGACCTGGCGCAGGCCACTGCTTCGGGGAACGAAGCCGCTGTCGCCGAGGCCGAGGCCGCCCTCGCCGACGCCCAGGCAGCCGCTGCGGACGCCTCAGCCGCCGCCGCATCTGCCCAGCAAGAGGCCGAGGCCGCGCAGGCCGAAGCCGCCGCCGCGCAGGCCGAAGCCGCCGCCGCGCAGGCCGAAGCCGCCGCCGCGCAGGAAGAGGCCGCCGCCGCGCAGGCCGAAGCCGCCGCCGCCGAGGAGTCCGCGGCCTCCGCAGCAGCCGCAGCCGCCGGCCCCATCTGCGGTGGCAGCACCACCGGTGCCCTGCCCCAGGGCGTGGACAGCGAGAACGGCGTGCTGAAGATCGGCACCGTCCAGCCCGTCGGCGGCGCCGCGGTCGTGGCCGGCATCGAGCTGCTCGGCGGCATCAAGATCGCCGTGGACGAGATCAACGCCAACGGCGGCATCGACGGCTGCATGATTGAGCTCGTCGACTACAACTCCCAGTACGAGGTCGAGGAGCTCATCAACCAGACCCGCCGCATGATCGACCGCGACGGCGTGTGGGCCATCCTCTCCCCCGCCGACAGCCGGGCCCTCCCGGGCACGTTCGACTTCCTCGCCGAGAGCGGCGTGCCCATGTGGGCGCCCATCTCACCCCCGTTCGAGATCGAGCGCCAGGAGGTCTACTGGCTGGCCAGCAGCCGCACCGAGCAGGCCCGCATCTGCGTCGACCACTTCCACGACCTGGGCTTCAGCACCGTCGCCACCATCGGCGCCACCAACCCGCTGGGCGAGGAAGTCGTGGCCGGCGTGGAGATCCAGGCCCCCATCAACGGCATGGAACTCGTCGCCCAGGAGACGGTGGAGTCGGCATCGGAGATCGTCGGCCCGGCCGTTCTGAACGTCATCGCCAGCGGTGCCGAGGGCATCGTCGCCGGCGTCGACAACATCCAGAACGCCCTGATCCTGCAGATCCTGGCCGAGAACAACAGCGACGCGCTGCTCTGCTCGGACCAGGGTGCCGCCGGCTCCGGTGGTCAGAACGCCGTTGGTCCCGCCGAAGAGGCCGCCGACGGCTTCCTGGGCGCCCTGCAGGTGGCCCTGCCCGACACGGACTCCCCGCTGATGAGCCAGTGGCGTGCACTGCGCACCGCCTACTGCGACTCGATCAGCGACGAGTGCCGGGCAGCCAACTTCAGCGAGCAGACCTACCTGCACTCCATCACCTTCTTCGAGGTGATCGACCGCCTCAACGGTGACCTGAGCTGGGACAACTTCCACGCTGTCGCCGAGGGCCTCCGTGACAACCCAATCGAGACGGGGGCCATGCCACCGATCGGCTGCGGACCGCGGGCCGAGGGTGGCCACGCCTGCGCCTCCGGAGCAGGACTCTCCGAGTACGACTACGAGACCGAGACCTGGACGCAGATCCGCGAGTTCCAGGCCCCCTACTCCTCATAGAACTGAGCCGGGTTTCCCCCCAAACCCGGCTCGACCCAGCAAGGAACCGCCGTGCATCGACGGGAGCATCCCCCCGCTCCCAGCACGGCGGTTCCTTGCCTACAATTCCCCGGCTAGCGATCCCCGGCCGAACCGGCCGGCTCGCGGAAGGCTTAGGAAACCACGGTGCAGGTACTGCAGCAGATCATCGCAGGGCTCGAGGACGGCAGCGTCTTCAGCCTGATCGGTCTGGCGATCGTGGTCATCATGAAGTCCACGGACGTGCCCAACTTCGCCATCGCGCAGATGGGCATCATGTGCGCCTATCTGGGCTGGTTCCTGTCGGCCGACCCCGGCGACGGCGGCGTGGGTTGGCCCTTCTGGCTGGCCATCATCATCGCCCTGCTGTTCGCCGGCGTCTTCGGTGCAGCGACGCAATTCCTGCTCATCCGTCCCCTGGTGGGTCTCTCCAACCGGCCGCTGGCCTACGCCGCCGCCGCCGTCATGACCTACCTCGCCATCGACTTCCTCCACCGCGAGGGGCTACCGACCTTCCTGGACTGGTTCCCCACCCCCGACGGCGGCTGGTCGTGGGGTGCGGCGGTGCCGCTCGGCATCCTGGCCGGCATCCTGACGCTGCTGGCGGCCCGCGCCTGGGTCAAGCCGCTCGCCAAGGTTGACCACTTCCCGCTGCTGCTGCTCACCATCGGCATGACCTGGGCGCTGCTGTCGGGCAACCAACTCCTCTGGGGCGTCCATGCACGCTCCTTCGACGCCCCTTGGGACGACAAGACGCCGCTGAAGCTCACCAACCCCGACGGGTCGGTCCGCCTCATCATCGGCGCCGATGAGGTCGTGGCCATCGGCACCGGCCTGGCCATCGCCATAGCCGTGGGGCTGTTCTTCAAGTCCACCTGGGGCGTCCGCATGCGAGCCATCGCCGAGGACGGCACCACCGCTCGCCTGCTGGGCATCAACAGCGGGCGCATCTCGCTGCTGGCCTGGGCGATGGGCGTCGCCATCGGCGCCATCGCACTGATCCTCCGCACCACCTCGGCTGTGCTGGACGTCTCCACCGCCAACGTCATCATCCTCAAAGGGTTCATCGCCGCAGTGCTGGGCGGTTTCACCTCGCTGCTGGGCACCTTCGCCGGCGGAATGGTCATCGGCGTAGGCGAGAGCCTCGTCGGCGGGCAGATCTCCACCAGCGTGCAGGCGGCCGTCGCCCTATTGGTCGTCGTCGTCGTGCTGCTGGTGGTGCCGGGCGGCCTGACGCGCGAAAAGTCGGCGCGGGAGGTCTGAGGCGATGAGCGACGCCACCATCCCGAGCCGCGCGCTGTACAAGCCCCGGCCACGGGGAGTCCTCGGCTATGGCGAGCCCGCTGCGGTTGCGCTGCTGTTCGGCGTCGCCGCGTTGCTGCCTCACCTCCCGTACGGAGGTCTCAACGGCCCCTACTGGCACGGTGTGCTGACGGGCATCCTCATCCACACCATCTCCGCCATGGGGTTCAACCTGCTCGTGGGTTGGGCCGGGCAACTCGGCCTGGCGCACGCCGGATTCTTCGCCCTTGGCGCCTACGGCACCACGCTGCTGTACGAGGACGGGGTGCCGTATCTGGTCGCCATGGTCATCCTCGGGGTGATCTGCGCCATCGTGGGCATCGTCATCGCCTTCCCGGCGGCACGCCTGAAAGGGTTCTTCCTCGCCATCGCCACACTGGCCTTCGGGGAGCTCCTCGTGAAACTCATCGAGCTGGGACCCGAGATGTGGGACTGGCTCGATACCGGCGCCAGCGGCGGGCGCAGCGTCAAGAAGGTCTTCTCCATCGGCGAGGGCAACGGGCCCATAACGCTCTACTTCACCGCGTTGATCATCCTGCTTATCACCTATCTCGTGATGCTGGTGCTCACGCGAGGCCGCATGGGACGCACTCTCAAGGCAGTCAAGGACATCGACATCGCCACCGGACCAATCGGCATTCCCGCTACCCGCTACAAGCTGGTGGCGTTCGGCATCTCCGGATTCGTCGCCGCCATCGCCGGCGCTCTGTACGCCCAGGACATCCGCTTCCTGAGCCCGGCCGCGTTCAAGGACAACCTGCTGGTCTTCATGCTGGTCATCCTGGTGCTGGGCGGCGTCGGGCGCATCTGGGGGCCGCTCCTGGGCGCCATGTTCTACATCCTCATCCGCGAGCAGCTCGCAAGCTTCCAGATCCTCCGTCTCATCATCATCGGCATCGCCCTGATGATCGCCATCCTGGCCCTGCCCTACGGATTCGCCTCGCTTCCGAAACGCATTCAGGACAGCCGCTTCGGCAAGCAAATCCGCAACATGCCCCTGGCAAGGTTGTTCACACTGTGAGTGACGGCCCCGCCCCCCTGGAGTTGCGCAACCTGCACGTCGCCTTCGGAGGCAACCGCGTCCTCGAAGGCGTGGACCTCACCTTCGGCAGCGGATTCAACGGACTCATCGGGCCCAACGGCGCCGGCAAGACGACGATGTTCAACGTGGTCTCCGGCTACGTCGCGCCGTCCCAAGGCGAGGTTCTCCTCGCGGGCAAGGACCTGGCGAACCGCAGCCAGAGTGCTCGCGTCGCCGCCGGCATCGGGCGGACCTTCCAAGCTCCCAAGCTGGTGCTCGACGCCAGCGTCATGGAGAACACGCTCCTGGGTTTGCAGCAGCGTTACCGCTGGGGGCACCTGGCAGAGTTGCTGCGCATGCCCTGGGCGCGCACCGAGGAGCGCCAGGCACGGCGGGATTGCATGAACATGCTGGAGCGTTTCGACCTGGCGGACGTCGCCCACACCGAGGCCGACTCGCTGCCGCTCGGCAGCCAGAAACTCGTCGAGGTCGCCCGGGCGCTCGTGGCCGAACCGCCGGTCGTGCTGCTGGACGAGCCGGCCGCCGGGCTCGGCGCCGACGACGTCACCGTGCTGCTGCGCGGGCTGCGGGGCATCGCCGCCGAGACGGAGCTCTGCATCGTCATCATCGAACACGACCTGCAATTGGTGGCCAGCCTCTGCCCATATATCGCCGTGCTGGACTTCGGGCGAATAATCTCCGAGGGCACCCCCGACGAGGTGACACACGATCCGGCGGTGATCGAGGCGTACCTGGGGCATGGTTTCGCCGCCCGCCTCGAGGCTGAGAGCCTGGGCGTCACGATCGGCGAAGACGACGCAAACCCGGGAGCGGAGTGATGGCTCTTCTGGAAGTCAACGACCTGGTCAGCGGCTACGGGAGTCTCGAGGTGCTGCACGGCATCTCCCTCAACGTCGACGAGGGCGAGATCGTGTCGGTGCTGGGGGCCAACGGGGCCGGCAAGACGACGTTCCTTCGGGCCGTCTCGGGCGTATTGGACACCTGGTCGGGAAGCGTGCGCCTGGCCGGCAACGACCTCGCCGGTATGTCCGTGGAGCGCCGCGCTGCGGCGGGTCTGGGGCATCTCCCCGAAGGCCGCGGCGTGTTCCAGAACCTCACCGTGCGGGAGAACCTCGACCTGGGCACCGTGCTGCGCCGCGACGGCGCCGCAGCCGTCAACGCCGACCGGGAGCGCCTGCTGGGGATCTTCCCCGACCTGGCCGAGAAGATCCGCGACGGGGCCTCGTCGCTGTCGGGCGGCCAGCAGCAGATGCTGGCACTGGCCCGGGCCATGCTGACCCGCCCCAAGCTGCTGATGATCGACGAGCTGTCCTTCGGGCTGGCTCCGTTCCTGGTGGACGAGTTGTTCAATCTCGTCACCGATCTGCGCGACGAGGGCAACACGTTCCTGCTCATCGAGCAGAACGCGCAGGTGCTGGACATCTCCGACCGCACCTACGTGTTCCAGACGGGCAACAACGACATCTCCGGGCCGTCCGCCGAGTTGCGGCAGTCCCACGACCTGGTCCGCTCCTACCTCGGCACCTGACCGCCGCTGTGTCAGGCCCCACCCCGTCGCCATTCCGCAGCCCGTCGCCATTGCGGCGCAGGCCGGGATCCAGCCCGCCACCGTTCCCGGCTGCAGCCCCGAGAACGGCTCAGCCCGTATGATCCCCCAGGATGCCCATGACTCCCAGTAGCGCCGACCCGACGGGCCTCATGCCGACCGAAGGCTTCTACCACTGGGGAATCGTGGCGACCGACTTCGAGGCCACCTGCGACGAACTGGCCGCGGTGTGCGGCCTCAACTGGGCCAAGCCCATGCGGCGCCAGTTCGAGATCCGCCAGGGCGACGAGGTCAAGGAGGTGAACTTCCGGCTCACCTACTCCATCGAGGGGCCACCGCACTACGAGGTCCTGGAGGCGTCGCCGGGCACCGTCTGGGACCCGGCGTTCGCCGGTGGCGTCCACCATCTGGGATTCTGGTCGGATGATCTGGCCGGCGACGTCGCCCGGCTCGAGGCCGCGGGCTACCCGGTCGGGGTCACCGCCGCCACCCCCGATGGTAAACCGGCGGGATTCACCTACCACCGGCTCCACAGCGGCCTCTGGCTGGAACTCGTGGACAGCGCCCGCAGGACCGCCTACGAGGGCTGGATCGCAGGCGGCGATTTCCCCACCTTCACGCTCCCGCCGGCGCCGGACGTCGATCCGTCCAGTTGAGCGCCGGCAACTCGGGAACCGCCGAGATGCCCGCCCCGGGTGACATAGCCGACGTTGTCGTCGTTGGGGGCGGCCCGGGCGGATGTGCCGCAGCCCTCGAAGCGGCACGCGCCGGCGCCTCGGTGGTGCTGCTGGAGGCCCTCACCACCCTCGGGGGCAACGCGGCGCGGTCCACCGGCTACATGGCATTCGCCGACTTCGAGGCCCAGCGCGCCGCCGGCATCAGCGACTCGCCGGACGACTACCTCGCCGACATGGTCGCCGAGGCGCAACTCCACCAGGAGCGCTACGGGGTGATCTTCGACACCGCCCTGGCCGGCCGCTATGCCGAAGAATCGGCCGACGCCTACCGGTTCCTCGTCGACCTGGGGTTCCGCTTCGGCCGCTTCGTGCCTCGCCCGCGCCAGCACACCATCGACCGCATGATGGATGTGACCGACGTTTCCTCCTTCGGCACCCTGTTCGCGGCCGCCCTGACCGGCGCGGGCGTGGAGGTGCGCTACGGCGTGCGCGCCCGGCGCCTGCACACCGACTCCGGCAGAGTCACAGGAGTGGAGTGGGAGCCTGCCGGTAACGGGGGTGAAGGCGACGGCGCCGATCCCCGGCCAGAACTCCTCGAGGCCGGACAGGGGGTGATCCTGGCGGCCGGCGGGTACCAGGCAAACCACGCGCTGCGGTCGCGTTACCAACCCGGCTACCTGGCCGGCACCCCCTACCTGGGCGTCGACACCGACCGCGGCGACGGGCACCTCATGGGCCAGGCCATCGGGGGCGACCTCATCAACATGACGATGATCCCGCCGCTGGTGATGGTGGCCTCTGCCCTGGTGGAGGACTCCATCGCCGTGGACTCAACCGGGCGGCGCTTCGGTGACGAAGCCGGTCCCTACGACGAGCGCGTGGTGGCCCTCGAAGGCGTCAGCGAGCGGCGGGCGTTCTACGTGTTCGACGACCGCGTGCACCGGCTGCGTCGCGACCTCATCGAGCAGATGCCCGAACCGGCGGTAGGCGCACCGACGATCGCGGAACTGGCCGGCCTGATCGGCTGCCCACCCGACGCCCTCGCCGCCACCCTCGACGAATGGAACGCCACGGTCGCCTCGGGAACCGAGCGTGACCCGGCGTTCGGGCGGGTCGTGTTCGGCAAGTCCCGGCTTCCCATCGCCCAGCCACCGTTGTGGGCGTCCCCCATGGTCGTCGGCATCAACTTCCCCGCCGGCGGGTTCCGGGTGTCGCTGGACTGCGAGGTCTTCGACACCTTCGGAGACGTGATCGGTGGCCTGTTCGCCGTCGGCGACTGCGTAGGCGGAATCGCCCCTGCCATCGGCCTCGGGGGCGTGAAGATCTCCAGCGCGGTGACCCTCGGGCGTATCGCGGGCAGGGCGGCCGCAGCGGGCGGCGGTCGAGTCCCCCCGGCCACCGGACCGGCCGTGCAGGCACCCGTTGATCCCGTCGCCACCGCCGACACGCCCGATGCGCCGACCGCCGGCGGTGGCTCGGGTCAGCGCATCCCCATCGTCGGCTGACCAGCTGGCGCCGGAGGAGCGATTGTCACCGGCCCCGGCACGGCCCGCGGGTAGCTTGACAGTCGTGATAGGGACGCGCCGGACGGCGCTCGTGGTAGCGGTGCTGGCCCTGGCGGCTTTGGCGACCGGATGCGGCTACTTCGAGTCCGACGAGGCGCACCTTGCGCCCCGGAGGCCGCTTCTGCCCCCCACGAGCGAGTCGCTGAGCGCCCCGGCGCCCCTGACGCCCACAATCGAGCCCCAGCCTCCCGCAACCGGCGCCGCGCCGGCGGACAGCGGTGGCACCGCACCCCAACCGGACACCGCCGAGCAGGAGCCCGGCGAGGGCGACGAGACCACCGACGGCGAACCGGCGCCCGGCGAGGGCGACGAGACCACCGACGGCGAACCGGCGCCCGGCGAGGGCGACGAGAACGGCACCGGCGAGTCCCAGCGCCTGCAGATCGTCGTCATCGGAGAGCTGCTGCACAGCCACACCGCGTTCACCCAGGGCTTGGAGATCTTCGACGGCCGCCTCTACGAGAGCACGGGCGCCCCGGCCGATCGGGCCAGCAGCCTGCGCGAGTTGGCCCGCGACACCGGCGACGTGTTGCGACTCCAGGAGATCACCGAGGACATCTTCGCCGAGGGGCTCACGTTCGTGGACGGCGCCATCTTCCAACTCACCTGGCAGGACGGTGTCGCGCTGGTGTGGGACCCCTCCGACTTTTCCGAGATCGACCGCTTCAGCTACGAGGGTCAGGGGTGGGGCCTGTGCTTCAACGGCCGGGTGCTGGTGATGAGCGACGGCAGCGACGAATTGCACTTCCGGGACCCCGTGAGCTTCGAGCGGGTCGGCAATCCGGTGCCCGTGACGATGAACGGCGAGGAGCTGCCGTCACTGAACGAACTGGAGTGCGTCGGCGAGTTGGTCTGGGCGAACGTCTGGCAGACCGACCTGCTCGTGCAGATCGACCCCGTGACCGGTCGGGTTCTGGCTCACGCCGACGCCTCGGACCTCGGCCGGCCGCGGCCCGATGATGCCAATGCCGTGCTGAACGGGATCGCCTGGGATCCCGACACCGAGACGTTCCTGATCACGGGCAAGGACTGGCCGGCGATGTACGAGATCTACTTCGAGGCCGCCGGAGCCCCCAACGAGGACCCCCGGCGGCTGAACCCTTAGCCGAGTACCGCCCTCAGCGCGGCCGCCGCTTCCTGCTGGGCCTGCTCGGCGCTGTCCATCTGCTCGTCGAAGCCGAAGAAGCCGTGAAACATGCCGTCGTACCGCGAGCAGGTCACGTCGCATCCGGCCGCCGCCAGTTTCGCTCCGTAGGCCTCGGCCTCATCGCACAGCGGGTCGTACTCGGCGGTGATTATCAAACCCGGCGGCAGGTCGGCATGACTCGCGGCGTGCACGGGCGACATGTAGGGATGGGTCCGGTCGGCGTCACCGGTGTAGTGGTCGTAGAACCACACCATGATCGCCCGTGTGAGAAGTGGCCCGTCGGCGTTGGCGGCCATCGACCACCAGGCGTCGGGGTCCATGTCACAACAGGGATAGACGAGGAGCTGGTAGGCGATCGACGGACCGCCGCGGTCGCGCGCCATCATCGCCGTCACCGCCGCCAGGTTGCCGCCGGCCGAGTCACCCGCCACCGCGAGCCGTGTCGGATCCACTCCCAGTTCGGCGGCGTTGGCCGCCACCCAGCACGTCGCCGCGTAGCAGTCCTCCGGTCCCGCCGGGAAGGGATGTTCGGGTGCCAGCCGGTACTCCACCGAGACGTACACCAGCCCGGTGCGGTTCACCATGGCCCGCACCTGCGGCTCGTGCGTCTCGATGCTGCCGAGCACCCAACCCCCGCCGTGGAAGAACACCACGACGCCGGGCAGCCGGTCGCCGTCCCCGGCGCCGTCCGGCCAGAAGATGCGCAGCGGCAGGTCACCGCCGTCGGGTCCCCGGATCACCCGGTCGGCGACACGGCCCACCTCGGCGGGCCCCTTGTCCTGCTGGGACTGGATGGTGTACCCGCGCATCTCAGTAGGGGTCATCTCCGGCGACAGGACGAAGCCGTCCTCTTCCATTGCTTTCAGGACCGTGACGGCCTGTGGGTCAAGCGGCATGTGTCGTCCTCCCTTTTCCGGCCTCCGGGCTCCCCCGGCGGCGTCTCTACCAGCCCTCGCCGAACGTCAGCACCGACCGGAGGACCCTCCCGGACTGGAGATCCTCCACAGCCTCGTTGGCTTCTGCCAGCGGACGCCTGTGCATCAGCAGATGATCGGTGGTGACCGCACCGCAGCGGTGCAACTCCAGGACGTCGCGAATGTCGTCGGGGGTGAAGCCACGGGACCCCCAGACACTCGATTCACGCCAGACCAGGTCGGTGGCGCGCAGCGTGAAGCCCTCGATGGTCGTCCCGATCATGATCACGCGCGAGCCGATGCCGGAGGTGTCGATGGCCTGACGATCCACGGTGCCCGACCCCACCGTCTGCACCACCACTTCCGGGCCGCCGGGGCCGCACAGTGCCCGCACCCGCTCCGGGGCATCGTCACCGCCGCGCACCACGTGATGCGCCCCGAGCCGCTCCGCCAACTCCAACTTGGCGTCCGAGCGACTCACCGCGATCACCCGGCAGCCGAAGTGAGCCGCCAGCTGCACCGCGTTCGAACCGATGCCCCCCACCCCGAAGATCACCACCGTCTCGCCGGGCTGCACCTTGGCGATGCGCACCAGCCCGTGGTAGGGCGTGGCCACGGCGTCGGTGAGCACCGCCACCGCGGCGGGGTCGTCGCTGGGCAGCACCGGGATCACGTTGCGCTCGGGCACCAGCACCTGGGTGGCGAACGCCCCGTCGTACTCCACGCCCATGCGGCGCACGCTGAGGCACATGTTGACCCGCCCGACGCTGCACATCCGGCACGACCCGCAGTGCTCGATGTAGTAGAGCGCCACAGGCGTGCCCGGAGGCGCCAGCGATGGGTCCACGCCCTCGCCCAACTCCCGCACCACGCCGGAGGCCTCGTGGCCGGGCACGATCGGCAGCACCGAACCGAAGCCGCCCTTTCGCAGGAAGACGTCGCTGCCGCAGACGCCGCAGCCCCGCACATCCACCAGGATCCACCCCGGACGGGGCGTCAGATCGGGCCGCTCGACGATCTCCAGCGGCGTGTTGTAGCGGCGCAGGACCGCCGCCTGCACGGCGCCGCCCTCAGCCGATTCCGGGCAGGCCCAGGGCGCCGGCGTCCGGCAGGGCGCCGGCGTCGAAGTGCGACGAGCCGAACACGTCCGGCTTCTTGCGCCCGACGCGCTCGTAGTACTCCTCCGGCACCGTCGTGGGGTCTTTGAACATCGACCACTGGCACTTCTGGCGCACCTCGGGATCCCGGTCCGTGTCCGGGTAGACCGGCGGGTCGATGACCCTGGTGGGGTAGCCGAAGCGATCCATCGGCATCTCCTCGTTCAACACGATGCAGTGCGCGCAGTAGAGGCAGATGCCCTTGGTGTAGTGGTTCCAGGAGGCGGGCTCCTCCGAGACGGCCCAGTTGTAGGGGGGCTCCACGCGCGCCGGCGTGTCCTCCTCCCAGTCGCCGCGGATGATCCGCTGGCCGGAGCCGCAGGGGTCGAAGCGGATGATCCACCGATCCTCCTCCTCGATCATCTCCATGTCGCCGGTCCGCTCGGGTCCCACGAGGTGGCCGCGCATGGCCTCACAGGACACCGTCAGCAGGGTCTCCAGCGCCTCGTCCCACGGGTGGGAGTCGATGTCGAACTTCTGGTAGCGCCAGGAGAACAGCGGCAGCAGGACCCGCTCGTACATGTCGGCGATGCCCTGCCCGCCGTGGTTGTCCTGGATCGCCGACATCAGCCCGTAGGTGTGGTCCACGTCGCGGTCATGGGTCTGGCGCCACACGTCCTTCATGACGTCGAGGGTCTCCAGCGCCTCGTCGGTCTCGGCGCGGTAGATGTGCTTCAGCAGGTTGCGCTGGTGGACGCGGAACGAGTCCCAGTGGCGGTGGGCGTTCCAGGTCTTGCCCTCGGGCGTGGTGAGCTTGGACTGCACGTCGGCATCGACCGCTGCCAGCTCGTCGGCGTCCATGCCGCCGTCGGCGAGGAAGCCTCGCAGGTCGTTGATCCACTGCCGGTACAGGGTGAAGCAGACATTCGCCTCGTCCACGAAGTAGTCGGCCAGGTCTGCGGCGTGGTCCCAGTCGCCGTCGGTGATGGCCTCGGCGATCTTGCGGTAGGTGCCGATCGTCTGGTCCTCCCACGAACCGATGCGCGTCCGCCGTCCAAGGATCTCGGAGAACTCGATCCTGGTCTTCTCGCCCGTTCCCATCTGCCAGCCTCCTCAGCTTCCCTGCTCCCGCGCCCGACCTCACCGGCCGGCGACAATGTGCCCGGCGACTATACCCAACCACCACTCCAGCAGACGAAACCGACCGGGGCCGCCAACGGTGCCGAACCGAAGCGCCCTCGGGCAACCGCGCACAGCTAGCCTCGGCACGTGTTGAGTGGTGCGACAGACCGCCGCATCTGTCATTCCGGCGAAGGCCGGAATCCACCGTCCGGCGGTCCGGTCTCGAATTCCGCTGGATTGCGCAGCACGCTCCCCGGCGGCCGATGACAAGCGCCGAAGCACCGGCGCGCGCCGCTGTCGTTTCCCCCTACTGGACATTCTGGGAGGCAAGCGCAGGCGGGTCGACGCTCCGGGATGACCGCCGGGCGCTGCTGGCTGATGCAGTCGCGACCCTCCGGGACGCCACCGCATCAGTTGACCCACGGCTTTCCGGCGAGAATCGGAATCCACAGCCCGACGCAGCCGTCGGGGGCGCTGGCAGCGTGTCGCTCGAGGTCATCGCAGTGTCCCTCTTGGACTCGCCGGAGTCGGCGGCGGTGGTGGCGCGCGGCGTCTCGGGCGAACTCGACGTGATCGTGATCGTCATCACCATGGCGGCGCCGCCCACGCACGGGATGGCGTTCCTGGACCGCTTCGAGGGCGTGCCGGTGGTGGTGTGGTCGGTGCAACGCTCGCGCAACATCCGGGCGGGCTTCGACGCCTCGGACATCACGTCGGCGGGGACCGCCGTGGGCACGCCACAGCTCACCAACATGCTGGCCCGCACCGGACGGCCCCATGAGATCGTCGTGGGCGCGCTTGACGATGAGGCCTGCCACGTCCGGCTTGCCCGCGCCGTGGGTGTGGCGGCGACGGCGAGTGCGCTGCGGACAGCCCGGATCGCCCGGGTCGGCCAACCCCCGCCGGGCTACGCCTGTGTGGACACCGACCCCGAGGCGCTGCGGCGCGCCACCGGCATCGACCTGGTTGCCGTAGATCCCGCCGACCTGCGCCGCCGCTGGAGCGCGGTGGACGGGGCGAGCATCGACCAGTTGCAACGAGAGGCGGAGGCCACCGCAGAGATCGCCGTCGCCTGGGACACCGCCGGGCGGCGCTCCCTGGCCGGCGCAGCGGCGCTGGAGGCGCTGGATAACGAGCTGCAGGTGGCGGCGGGAGCCATGAACTGCCACGTTCCCGAACTCCGCTTCGGCACCGAGGTGGGCGTCACGCCCTGCTACGGGTTGGGCCGGGAGACCTCCCGGGGCATCCCGTGGACCTGCGCCGGCGACGTGCTCACCGCGGTCGCCATGCTCGTCGGCAAGCGACTCGGCGGCGCCGCCCTTTACCACGAGGTGGAGGTCATCGACTTCGACACCGACGAGGTGGCCATCGCCAACTCCGGCGAGCACGACCTGGCCTGGTGCCCCGCCGGCCGCCGGCCACGGCTGCAACCCAACCCGTGGTACGGCGACGATCCGCTGACCGGCGCCTGCATGTGGTTCGAGCTACCGCCCGGGCCGGCCTCGCTGATCGGCTTCACCCCCCACTCCGACGAGCCCAGCGGCTACCGCTTCATCGTGGCCGAAGGGCACATCACCGAGCGCTCACTCCCCCAAAGCCCCACCGTGGGCGGCGTGTTCCGCTTCGCCGGCGACGCCGGGGTGGCCGAGTCGTGGGGGGCCTGGGCCACCGCCGGCGTGAACCATCACAGCTCCGCCAGCCCCGGCCACCTCGCCGCAGACGTGGCCACAGTCGCCCGCCACCTCGGCGTCGGCTGCGTCGCGGTCTCCTGACGGAATGATGCGAAAGCCCGCGAGGCACAACCGGCCGCTACCTCGACACCGGCCAGAAGCATGTCGACCGAGAGTTCCGGCGAGCGGCCGACGGCAGGCGCCTAGCCCCCCGTTCGATCGGCGCGCCGCACGCTGTGCGGCCGCGCTGCTGCTCGCCGCCGCGTGCCTGCTGGTCGCGGTGCCCCGAGCCGCGGCCTCTGTCACCGACCCCCCCCCCGCAGGCCACGAATACCGAGCCACCGATCGGGACCGGGGGAACGCTGGACGATCTGCTCTACGAACTCGTCCGCATAGCCGGCACGTGGAGTCCCGCAGGCCGCACCTCGCTCGCGGTGATCACCTCCGGCGGCGACCTCCACGGGGTCAACCAGAACCGCCAACACACCTCGGCGAGCGCTGTGAAGGCTCTGTGGACCGCGGCCGCAATCCAACTCGCCGGCATCGACGCTGCCGCCCCGCTCGTTCGCGCAACCCTCGCCCACTCGGACAACCACGCCGCGGGCCAGATGATCGACCTGGCCGGCATCGACGCGGTGGACGAGTGGACTCGCGACTCCGCCGGGCTGACCAGCACCCGTCTGGCATGCTGGAGTTTCGGCAGGAGGCGGATCGCCCGCTCGGCTCTTGACGGCGGCGGATGCGGCAACCGCACGACGGCGGCCGACATGGCACGCTTCTACGCCCGCCTCCACGGCGATCAGTTGCTCGACCCGGAACGAACCGCGACCCTCATCGCCTGGTTGCGGGACACTCCCCGCGGCTCCGCATCCGCCGTCGGCGTCGGAGGTGCCCTCCTGGCTCGGCTACCGCCGGCGGTCGCCGCCGAGGCGACGCACAAGGCGGGGTGGTTGCCGCCGGGTTGCTGCCGGAACGATCATCGCCTGATCATTGACGCCGGAGGTGTCCCGCTGCCCTCGGGCGAATGGTTCGCGATCGCCGCCGTCGCCGATCGGGGTCGCAACTACGACCACTCTGTGCGGTGGGTGGGCTACGCGGCCTGCCGGGTCTACAAGTACCTCGCCGCAGACCGCCTTCACAGGTGCGAGATTCCGGGTGACCCGGTCTCATAGCCCGCTCCCTCGCTTCTTTCGCGGCGGGCGTGGCCGAGTCGTGGCGTGCCTGGACGGCCGCCGGCGACGTCGCCCAGGTTGCCCGCTACCTCGACGTCGGCTGCGTCCAAGTCTCCTAGGTCCGGTAGCTTCGGAGCCCATGGAATCGTGGCATGAGGCCGGCGCGGCGTCGGACTTCGAGTTGGAGATGCCCGCCGAGGTGCGGATCGGCGGGCACAGGATCGCGGTGCACCACACCCCTGAGGGTTTCTTCGCCACCGGGGCGATGTGCACGCACGAGGACGAGAGCCTCATCGACGGGCTGCTGGAGGGGTGCGAGATCGAGTGCCCGAGGCACATGGCGATCTTCGACGTGCGAAGCGGCGAGGTGCTGTGCGCGCCCGCAAGCGTGCCGCTGCCGACCTATCCCTGCGAAGTCCGGGGCAGCGAGGTGTGGGTACTTGTTCCCGACGCGGGCGACTAGTGTCCTGAGCCGTTAGTCCGTTGGTGTGGGGGTTGGGTGTGTCATGCTGGTGGCGGCGAGTGGGCGGTGATCGGAGACGGTCATGGCCGATGTTAGTGATCCGCGGCGGCGCGGTCGGCGTGCGGTGACAGTTGTGCTCAGCGCTGCTGAGCGGGAGTGTTTGGAGCGTTGGGCGCGGCGGCCGTCGTCGTCGCAGGCGTTGGCGTTGCGTTGTCGGATTGTGTTGGGCGCCGCGGGCGGGGAGGCGAACAAGGACATTGCGGGGGGTTTGGGGTGTTGTGCGGCGACGGTGTCGAAGTGGCGGGGCCGGTTCGCCTTGCGGCGCCTCGACGGGCTCGTCGATGAGCCGCGTCCGGGT
>JAPONU010000348.1 GCA_026713745.1 bacterium | reverse complement strand
GTGAAGCCGCAATTCGAGGCCGGCCGGCGCGAGGCGTCCGCCGGTCGCGGCGTGATCCGTTCCCCGGAGGTGTGGCGGCGCACGCTCACCGAGGTGG
Organism: bacterium; assembly: GCA_026713745.1. Lineage (GTDB taxonomy): Bacteria > Actinomycetota > Acidimicrobiia > Acidimicrobiales > CATQHL01 > VXNF01. Next base: position 4,584 of record JAPONU010000348.1, on the reverse strand, counting down.
CGCAGTGTGCCGCGGTGGAAGGACTGCTGCCGCGGGCCGTCGTGCTGGCCGACCCGCCCGGTGCCGAGGGCAACAGTGAGTTCTTCCTGCATTGCCGCAAGCCGGCGCAGGGAGAGGGCGCCGCGGCGAGGGAGTTCGGGGCGGCGCTGCCCGAGGCCTTCGTCACCGCTCTGGAGGTGGCGGTCGGAGTGGCCGGCGAGCGTGCCGCTGACGGGATGTCCTGAGGGGTCCACTGCGGCGGCGTTCCGGCCTGTGGCAGGTGGGGCGGGCAGGGACCGGAACCACGGACAGGCGGTCCGCAGCATTGCTCGGCAGTCTCGTAGTCTGAGCGCATGGCTCGTTTCGCCATGGTCGTGCATCCGCGGCGCCCCCCGGCGCGCCTGCTGGCGCAGGAGTTGGCCGAGTGGCTGGCGAGCGCGGGCCACGACGTGGGGCTGCCGGGCCCCGACGCCCAGTCGGCCGACCTGCCGGCTCTGGCCTGCGCGGACGCCGATGTCGCTGAAGCGGACTTGGTTGTGAGCCTCGGCGGCGACGGAAGCATCCTGCGAGCGGTGCGCCTGGCGGCCGACGCCGGGGTGGCGGTGCTGGGAGTCAACTTCGGGCAGCTCGCCTACCTGGCCGAGGTGGAGCCCGGCGACGCCCGTTCGGCGATCGAGCGCTGGTTGGCCGGGGACTTCGGCATCGTCGAGCGCATGCGCTTGGGGGTGCGGGTGCGTACCGCGGGCGGCGAGGAGACCGGGGCGCCGCTGGGCGCTCTCAACGAAGCCGTTGTCGAGAAGCTCGACCGGGGACGCAGCGTCCGGCTCGGCCTCAGCGTGGATGGCCGCCAGTTCACCGCGTACCGCGCCGACGGCCTCATCGTGGCATCTCCCACCGGTTCCACGGCGTACTCGCTGAGCGTGCGCGGGCCTATCCTGGCCCCCACGCATCAGGCGCTCGTCGTGACGCCCGTGTCGCCGCACTCGCTATTCGATCGCTCGCTGGTGCTGCCGCCGGACACGACCGTTCGTATCGAGGTGGAGTCCGAGCATCCTGCGGCGCTGTCGATCGACGGCGACGTTTGCCGGGTTCTGCACCCCGGCGGCACAGTGGAGTGCACTGCCTCGGACCGTCCGGCCCGCTTGGTGAGCTTCGGCCGCCGTCACTTCGATGACATCCTGAAGGCCAAGTTCGGCCTCGGGAACCGCTGAGACGCCGCTGCGGGACCGCCGCCGGCGCCGCAGGAGACCGCGGGGAGATCACGTGCAGGACACGCAGAGACGCGCAACCCGAACCGGGGGCCCGGCGTGCTGACAGACCTCGTTGTCCGCAACATGGTGCTGATCGACGAGGTCGCTCTCCAATTCGGGGGCGGGATGACGGTGCTCACAGGTGAGACCGGTGCCGGCAAGACACTGCTGACCCAAGCCGTCGGCCTGCTGGCCGGTGGCCGCGCCCATCCGGGGCTGGTCCGCTCCGGCGCTTCGGAGGCCGAGGTGGAGGGGCGCTTCGTCGACGACGGCGGCAAGGAACTGGTGGTACGCCGGGTGGTCCCCGCCGGCGGCCGCGCCCGCGCCTACCTCGACGGGCGCCTGGCTCCACTGAGCGCCCTGGCGGAAACCGTCGGCGCCAGGGTGGACATCTGCGGCCAGCACAACCATCAGGCCCTGTTGCGCCCCGCGGTGCGACGCGGCGCCCTCGACCGGTTCGCCGGCGTCGACACGGTCCCGCTGGCCGAAGCCCGCCGGCGCTGCGCCGAGCTGAGTGAGCGCCTGGACGCTCTCGGTGGCGATGAGAGGGCCCGTGCCCGGGAATTGGATGTCCTGGAGCATCAGGTGGCGACGCTGGACGCCGCCGGGCTCAGCGACCCTGACGAGGAGGAGCACCTCGAGGCCACCGAACGGCTGCTGAGCGAGGCAGCGGCGATCCGCCAGGCGGCCGCCGGCGCCGCCTACCTGTTGAGTCCTGACGGCCCCGCCGGCGAGGCGCTGGGCGAGGCTCTCAGCCAACTCGATCCCTTCGAGCCGCTGGCCGAGGAGGCCGGCAGACTTCGCCACCTGGCCGAGGAGGCCGGCGACGTCGCGACCGGGTTGCGCAGACTGGGCGATGAGATCCGGGAGGATCCGGCCCGGCTGGCCGAGGTGATCGAGCGTCGCGGCGTCATCGCCGGTCTGCGCCAGCGCTACGGGGCGACCCTGGCGGACGTGATGGCTTTCCGTGATGAGGCGCACCGCCGGCTGGCTGAGTTGCGTGACGCCGAAGGGGTCGCCGCCCGGCTGAGTGCCGAACTGGAGGCCGCAAGGGAGGCCGAGCGTGTTGAGGCCGCCCGGCTGGGGGAGTGCCGGCGTCGTGCTGCACCCTCCCTGGCGGAGGCCGTGACCGCAGAGCTGAGACAGTTGGCGATGCCCAACGCCGGGTTGCACCTGCGCGTCGGCGTTGACCCCGGTGACGACGTCGACTATCTGCTGGCTGTGAACTCAGGCGTCACCCCGGCTCCGCTGGCACAGGTGGCCTCCGGCGGGGAGCTGTCCAGGGCAATGCTGGCCCTCCACGTGGTGCTGACGACCTCCCCGCCCACGGTCCTCTTGGACGAGGTCGATGCCGGGATCGGCGGCGAGGCGGGCATCGCGGTGGGGTGCGCTCTCGCCAGGCTGGCAGCGAATCGCCAGACACTCGTGGTGACCCACCTGGCACAGGTGGCCGCCTACGCCGACGCCCATGTGAGCCTGCAGAAGATCGACGACGGCACCGCGGCACGACTCACGGCGCAGTCGCTCGACGTAGACGGGAGACTGGTGGAGCTTGCTCGCATGCTCTCGGGTTCACCGCACAGCGGGTCGGCCCGCGAGCACGCAGCTGAGTTGCTCGCCCGCGCGGCAGCCGAACGCCGCGAGCGGACCCCTGCGTGAAGCACCGTACCTGGCGGGTTCCGGCCTCCAATCTGACTCGAATCACCACCACTGGCGAGCCGCCCGTTGCCGAGGCTCAGCAGCCGGATGGTCGTGTGCCGGTTGCGGATGGTCGTGCGCCGGGATAGCGGGATGCCAGCGCGATCGTGAGGTCACCCTCGTGTCGCCGGACCGGACGACGGCCCCGCCGGTGGTTCGTGCCGTGACAGTTCGTCCAGAAGGCGAGTGCCGAACTCGATCCGCCGCGGCAACTGCAGTGCGGCTTGAACCGATGCCGCGTCGACCTGCAGGTCATAGGAGCGTCGGACGTGCTCAACGACCGATTCGGGCGAGATCGGGCAACAGTCCTCTTCCTCCGCCAGCAAGTACTCGCGCACCTCGTCGGTCAGGCTCTCCCGTGTTACGCCGTGCCAGGGATCCGGCAAGTTCCTCCGACTCGAGCCGGAACCACGGTCGTTCCCGATGATGTAGAGGCGGGTCCAACTGATACCACGGTCGTCTCGCATGATGACGCGCCGACCGTCGCTCAAGTCGGCGAACTCGGTGAAGCCGACGCCGGCGTGTGTCCTTCGTCGCCGTCGCTGCCGGTACGCCTCCACGCTGCGCTGCCAGCGCGGCGCTTGGTCCACCGTGGTGAAGTACCCCTCAGACCGCCCACGGAACCGCCCCCGATGGGTCTGGGCAGTGTCCGGGTCGGGAGCCGCAGTCTCGTCGGGAGGCTCTGCTCTTTCCGGCGCCGGCGGGGAGTTGAAATAGACCGTCGGGACGACCTGGCCGTACCGATCCTCGTCGGGCATCTCACAAACGGCCCCGAAGGCAACAACACTCAGCACGGACGGCCTCGCGACCAACCGGTCGCCGTGCACCTGAAATCGCTCACGTCAACACCCCTGTCCGACTCGTCGAACCAACCGACACTGCGACCGAACCGTACCAACTCAGTGGATCCAAGCCGAGCGAAATCGGTTGCGATGAGGCCCATGTGCCGCCGGGCCGGCACGACCGCGGCGCAGGCGGCTCGGTCGCCTCGGTGATCCACAGTGCCCGCACGGCATGTGCCGCCGGGTCGGCACGATCGAGGCGCAGGCGGCGTTGAGCGAGGCTCGGCGACCGGCAACGCTCTTGTCGTCGCCGTCGATCATGATGACCAGGTACGCCTTCTCGCCGCGCTTGGATCGCAGACCCCGGAGTTCGATCGGGAAACGCTCCCGCACGAATCGCTCGGCCGATTCTCGGCTCGACCCCACAGCCGTCGCACATCTGCGGCACGATCGAATGCTCGCGCACGAATCGCTCGGCCGATTCTCGGCTCGACGGCGACCGCTCGAAGCGGAAGTCGCGCAGCTGCCGGCCCAGTGTCTGAAGGAGCTTCTTAGTGAAGGTAACGTGCTCTGGGTCCTCGCCAGCAGGGTGATCCGGACGTTGCGGCGGGCTGATGGGCCACGACCCGCGATGCAAGGGGCGCGTCCTCGCAGAGCGGGGTGATCCGGACGTTGCGGCTCACGCGTCCCAGCCGCGCGCCAGTTGCTCGGAGAGTTTGAGGCCGTCGTTGGCTGCGAGAGCCTCAAGAGGCCGTGCACTGACGGCGGTTGAGGACTCGCGAACGAACAGCACGCCCCGGTCCGGTCCGAGGTAGTCGATGAGTTCGGGGTGGTGCGAGCAGACGACCGCTTGAGAGGACGACTCGTCGCAGAGG
>JAPONU010000347.1 GCA_026713745.1 bacterium | reverse complement strand
GACGGGGAGCATCTCCTCGACCACACGCGGGTCCAACGGCGCCGAGGCGTTGTAGTCGAGGTAGATCTCCCGCACGTCCACCAACTGTACGGGAGCGGTGTGACACGGGCCGCCCATCCGACCCTCAGTAGTCGACCCGGAACTCACCCACACGCGCCGCCGATCGATCAATTGGCGGAACCGGCCGTGATCCGATCCCAGAACGCTCCGCGAGCCGCATGTCGCAGGGGCTCTTGCTCCCGCAGGCTCCTGTCGATCTTGCTTTCGACGTGGGCGAGCAAGCTCGCGTCGAGATGTCGAGGGATCACAGGGCGGGCGGCTATTAGTGCGTCGACTTCCGCCCGCGTGGCTCGATTGATCCATTGCTCGGCGTAGTCGGCCGCAGCCACGGCAACTGCGGAAGTCGGGTCGTCGGAGGTGCCAGCACGGTCAGGCGGTGCTTGTCGGCCGGAGAGGAACCCGCTCAACTGAGCCTTGTCGAGTCGGATGATCTTGTCCGCCTCGTACCGGAGTTCTCGCGACTGGTTGCCTTCGCCTGCCGATGGCTCGATGCCGATGAGCGTGACCCGAAGCCCCATGTCCTGAGCCGCCTTCACCTAGCCGGCCCGTAGCCGCAGAGCTGCCCGCCTGCGGCGAAGAGATACCCCGCGTCGATGAACATGCCGCAGCGATCCATCAGCCTCCCCCGAGAACAGAGCGGGGGCCCCAATAGAGTCGGGCCCCCGCGGCTCGCCAACGGGCGAGCCATCAATAACGGTCACGATAGCAGGCCATCACCGCGGTTCGATCCCGGAATCGGCATGTCTCCGGACTCGTCGAGACACCGCGTGGAGGCGCTGCGAGTCCTCAACGCCCTCGTCACCGCCGGCTGGCTCGAACGCCGCGGCACCAGATGGGGCAGCCACTACGTCCTCCCCGGATCGCCCGAGTCGGAGTAATGCCCGAGTTATGACACAGTCGTGAGACGTAGAGGGACAGCTCTTGCGAATATGTCATAACCGCTGAACCTTGGCGAGGCGGGCTTGGTGCTCCTGGTACCGACTCTCGAGGTTGTTCCAGAGCCGGTCGGGCACGCCTGTGGCTCGCTCCAGTCGCCGTGCTGTGTCGCCGGCGGTGGGGACTTTGCCCCGGATGATCTGGTCGATGTGCTCCGTCGAGAGCCCGGTGCGCCGGGCCAACTCGGCCTGGCTCATCGACAACTCCGCCAGCGTTTCCTCGAGCGTCCAGCCGGGCGGCGTGGCGTGGTCCGGACTGTACGGATGTGTCGGCGGCATGGTGGTCTCCCGCGCTGGTGGGTCTCAGTGGTAGTCGGCGATCTCGATGATTACCACGACGAGGATTCTGCCGCGAACCAAGCGTCGCCCGCGACGAGCGGCCGCTGGAGACGAAGCGCGCATCGTGAAGTTCGAGGGAGTCGCCCGGTTCCAGGCGTCGGGTCGCTCCCCGCCTTTCGAGGACCATCACGATCCCGACAGCGACGACCCCGACGAGTTGGACGAGGACCTGTGGGCCCTGGTGGATCAGCGGATCGGTCTGCTGCCTCTCGGCGGCGACGCGGCGCTGCCCACCCGCCTCGGCGAGGAGGAGGCGGTGTCGGTCGCCTAGGACGAATGGCTGGACGCGGTGGGGTCGGTGCGCCGGCCGCTACTCTGACCGCCGGACTTGGGGCGCTGTCGAGGCTCCCCGTGATGCATGATGGTCGATGTGGGCGGCGAGTCGACCGGGCGGCTTGGCTTGCGTGTGATCGCGCTGCGTGTTGGGTGCCGGCGGTATGTGTGCCGGCGAGCCCCGGAGTAGGAGTGGTCGGATCGAGTGTGGAGGAGGCACCACCACGATGAGGATCATCACGCGAGAAGAAGTCGTCGAGATCGTCACGGAGACGGCGCGACGTGCAGGTCTCACCTTTGAGGAGTTCATGGCGGACGGCGAGGCGGACCTCCTGACCGACGCCGAGTGTCGGGAGGATTGGCTCACGTACCGGAACTTCCTGCGCCGGCAGTGAGTGGCCAGGAGTTCCCGGCATCGGTCGAGAGCTTCGTCGTCACGCTCAATCAGCTGTTCGAGCAAACGGCCGATCGTTGGCGTGTGTGTATAGTAGGCG
>JAPONU010000346.1 GCA_026713745.1 bacterium | reverse complement strand
GGCGCCGCCCGGCTGGGCGCCGCTGAGGTGCCGGCTTGCGGACGTCGCCTCCACACCCACCAGCGCGGCGCCGCCGCGGGCGCGCTCGGCGAAGTAGGCGATCATGCGGTCGCTCGGCTGGTGATTCTCGCCGTAGGCCTGGCCGTGAGGGGCCACCATGATGCGGTGCCGCACGGCGGTTGCGCCGATCTGCAGCGGGCGCCAGATCAGTTCGAGGTCGCTCATGTCAGAGTGCTCGGCCGAGCTTCTCGCCCTCGTAGGTGGCGTCGGAGGTGGTGCGGGGCGACACCGCGTCGCCGATTCGGTGAACCGGCACATCCCCGGCCGCAGCCATCTCGTGATACAGCTCGTCGCGGGGGTTGCGCAGCATCGCCAGCACCACCGTGTCGACGTCGTCCACGATGCGGATGTGGCGGTTCCAGGTGGTGTACACCTCCACTTGCCGGCCGCGGATCTCCTCGACGAAGTGATTCGGCGTGAGGGTCACCCCGGCGGCAGACAGCCGTGGCAGCACCCACGGCAGTTCGAGCGTTTCCACCAAGTGCTGGCCGATGACGGCGAAGCGGCTGACGACCTCGACGTCGGCTCCGGCATTGCCGAGGATCTCGGCGAGACCGAGCGGCAGGTAGGCGCCGCAGTCGTCGAGGATGATGACCTTGCGTCCCAGTGCGGTCGGGTCCTCGAGCGCCCGGCGCACGGCGGTGGCGACGTCCAGGACGCCCGACGCTTCCGCTCCGGGGATGCCGGCGCGGTCGGACCGCCCACCGGAGAACCCGCTGCGATCCCACAACGACCCCGTCGCGCAGACGATCTCATCGAACCGCTCGCCGCCGATGCTCGCCGCTGTGGCCGCCTCACCGAGCCGCACCTCCACGCCGTTGGCCTCGGCGACGGTCATCAGGTTGTCGATCATCTTCTGCCAGTCGCCGCGGGTGGGCAGGCGCTTCAGCAGGTCCAGGTGCCCGCCGATCTCGCGGCTCTCCTCGAACAGCGTCACCTCGTGGCCGCGCCGGGCGGCGGTGCCGGCAGCCTTGAGACCGGCCGGGCCGGCACCGACCACGGCGATCCGCTCGGCGATGGCTGCCGGCTGCAGGGTCCCCTCCCCCCAGCGCTGCTCCCTGCCCACCGCCGGGTTCATCACGCAGTGCATCCGCCGGCCTCGGAACCCGGTGGCGAGGCACTCGTTGGCCCCCACGCACCGCACAACCTCGCTCTCCCGGCCCTCCAGCGTCTTGGCGATCAGGAACGGATCAGCCATGTGGGCGCGCACCATCGCCACCATGTCGGCGGCACCGGAGGTGACCACCTGCTCGGCGGTGGCGAGGTCCAGGATGCGCCCGGCCAGGAAGATCTTGGCCCTGTCGCCCACCACCTGCTTGGCCCGGCGGCCGTAGTCGACCAGGAAGGCCTGCGGCACCGAGCCCATCGCCGGCACGGCGTAGTGGAAGCTGTGATAGCTGCCGCTGGAGATGCTGAAGAAGTCGTAGAAGCCGGTGGCGGCGAACATGTCGAGGTACTCCTCGGCCAGTTCCGGGGTGACGCCGGCGTCGCCGATGTACTCGTCGAAGGAGAGCCGCATGCCCACCGTGTAGTCACTGCCCACCCGGGCGCGGATGCCCTCGCCGATCTCGACGAGCAGTTGGGCGTTGCGCCGGGGCGACCCCCCGTAGCGGTCGGTGCGCTTGTTGAACGCCGGGCTGAGGAACTGCATCGGCAGGTAGCCGTGGGCGGCGTGCACCTCCACCCCGTCGATCCCCGCCTTCTGCATGTTGGCGGCCGAGCGCCCGTAGTCCTCGACGAGTTCGTCGATGTAGTCCTGGTCCATCTCCCAGGGGATCTCGGTGCCGCCCGGCGAGGGCACCCGCGACGGGCCGCGCACCGGGTACCAGTCGTCGAAGTCGATCCGGGCGCCCTGGTTCACGCCGAAGGTGCTGAACTCCATGAAGATCTTGCAACCATGGGCGTGCAGCGCCTCGGCGAGGCGGGCGAAGGCCGGGATGACCCGCTCCTCGTAGGCGGTGAGGCGCCAGCCCGACGGGCC
>JAPONU010000345.1 GCA_026713745.1 bacterium | reverse complement strand
GTCAGCGTGTCGGACTTCCCTTCGGCCATGAACTCCTCGAAGGTCAAGCCGGCCCGCCTCGCCGTCTCGGTGACTTCAGCCACGATTTCGTCTCGAGTGATGTAGCGCATTCTCCCGTCATCCTCCTCCGACCCGTTTCGCGCGCTGCGCCACGAGGCTCCCCGGCGGAGCACCGCGGGTCAAGCCGGTGTTCCCGGTCGGTCGCCGTCGTAGCGGTAGGAGGCGAACGAGACGTTCGAGCCGGCCGGCGGCGACGAGGGCGTTGAGGACCCGCAGCGCCTCCACGCGACGGCATCTGGCCACACTCCCGCGGCCACGGGCTGCGGGAGCGATTGACCCGCAGCAACGCGGCGGCCTGAAGTTCGAGCCCATCGAACGCGACCGCCGCCGGACGCCGAAGGCCGTCAGTGGCGCTCGTCGCGGGGTCGGGCGTTGTACTGGTCGATCCAGGCCTGCAACGCCAGCCTGTCCGCGGGGTCCGACGGGTCGATGCCGTCGGCCATCATCTCCCGGATCATGCGCGTCGTGGGGGTCCAATTGTCGGCGTCGGCAACGTTGGCGCGCATCGCTCCGAACGAATCGCGGGCCACGGCCAGGTTCTCCTCGGCGAGTTCGGGGGCGAGCCCCCGGCGCTCGGCCGAGTACGCCAGCCAGCGCGGGAACACCGCCTCGACGGCGTCCAGCCACTCGCCGTCGGCGATCACCTTCGCGGGGATCCAACCGGCGAGGAATCCCGCGATCCTCGGCGGGCTCCAGCGCAGCGGATCGCCGTCGCAGCAGTAGGAGGCGAACGAGAGGACCGTCTCGGCGATGTGCTCCGCGATGTCCTGATCCTGCCCGTGGGGCCACTCGAGGAAGGCGCCGACGATGGCCGCGGCCTCCTCCTCGTCCAGGCGGTGGGGCAGCGCCGCGTCACCCCCGAGAGGCAGCAGACCGATCCGCTGATCCACCAGGGCGCGCAACTCCTCGTCCCGTTCGTGCGGGTCGTCGTCTCCCTCGACTTCGTCGTCGAGTCGCACCGTGGCGTCCCGCTCTCTCAGACCCTCGGCGATCATCGCCCGGGCATCGGCCAGGTCGATGTCAGCGACGTGGACGTCAGGATCCTTGGCGGCCTTGTCGGCGACCATCTCGATCGGGGCGCCGTGGCCGAACGCCTGCGCCGTCCCGCCCCAGATCCGATCGATCGCCACCGCCAGGCCGCACACGCTGCCGTCGGGACGGCAGTAGTCGATCCACAGCAGGCACTCGTCGCCCCAGGAGTCGGTCAGGCAGACGGCCCGGACCGGTGTCACGGCGCCGAGCAAGTCGACCCAGCCGGGCACGACCACGCCGCCGGCAACCAGCCCCTGCCACAGCCGGCGCGCCTCATGGCGGCCCCGCCGGGGACCGACCTCCGCCAGCGTCGCCGCCAGAACCGCCGCGGCCACGCCTCCTCGCTCCCTGGCGGCCTCCAGCGCCTCGGGCACGGTTAGGTCCGGAGCAAGGTCGAACCCCCACGGCCGGAACTGGCGCTGCACCATCGAGGCCCAGTTCTCGGCCTCGCCGACGTCGGTGATCGTCGACGCCGCCAACTCGGCGTTGAACAGCAGCATCTCCGCCTGCGAGGGCGGAGGCGGACCCGGGGCGCGCCGCGGCCCGACCCGGCGATCCTCCGGCCGCGTCCCCTTCGGCGTCACGCGACCGCCCCGGCGATGAGGCCGTCGCGCCACTACTCGAGCACTTCCACGCGCCGGAGGGTACCGGAGCGTGGACACCCGGGGGCGACAGCAATGCAGCGAACCCTCCGCCGTTCCGGAGTGCCCGGACAGGGTGCCCGCGGCGGACCTCGGAGCGATCAGGGTCGGCGGACCTCGACGTCCTCGGCGTACTCTGCGAGGGCCCGCAGATCCGCAACGTCACCTGTCAGCACCGTGCCGCCGGGCTCGGCGCCGGCGACGACGACCGCGTCGGTGGCCGATCCTCGACCAGCCAGCGCTCGCAGAGTTCCGGCCCGTCTCGCAACCAGCTCCGGCAGGACCTCGATGACCTCGCAGTGTTCGAGGAATCGGTTGACCGCGGCATCGGTTCGTTGGCGACCCGACACGCACTCCGCCAGAACCACCGAGGGCACAACCGGCGGCCAGATCTCGTCCCGGATGAACGTTTCGATCAGAGCCGCCGCGCTCGGGCGGCGCTGCGCCAGTGCGGTGACGCCTCCGGAGTCCAGGACAAGCGGCGTCATCGGTCGATGCCGTCCCGGCGGATGACCCGGGACAGGGCCTCAGCAGCGGCAAACTCCTCCGCCGAGGGCTCGCCGACTTCGTCGACCAGCTCCGCCAGGTAACGCCGGGCACCCTCGATCAGCTCGCGTCGCCGCAGATCGGTCCGCACGGCGTCCTGGAGAAGCTTCGAAGCGGGCATGTTGTACTCCTTGACCGCTGCGTAGAGTTCTGTCGGCAGGTAGACCTGCATCCGAGGCATACGCCTACTATACACACACGCCAACGATCGGCCGTTTGCTCGAACAGCTGATTGAGCGTGACGACGAAGCTCTCGACCGATGCCGGGAACTCCTGGCCACTCACTGCCGGCGCAGGAAGTTCCGGTACGTGAGCCAATCCTC
>JAPONU010000344.1 GCA_026713745.1 bacterium | reverse complement strand
TCGAAGGTGAGCAGCACGGCTTCCGGGGCAGCGACGCCATCGTGGCCGCTGCCTCCGCCGAGCTCTCGTTCCTGGGCCAGATCTTCGGCTTCGAGCCGTCCGGGGACATCAGCCCCGTCGAGGTGCGCAACCTCTGAGGGCATCCCGGCACGTTCGATAGGAACGAACGCGGGAACCGTGACCGAGGGGTATTCCTTCGTGCTGGACCTCGCGGCCCTGAGCGGGCGCCGCCGGCGACGTGCATACCTGCGGGCTGCGAACCGGCATTCCTTCGTGCTGGACCTGGCTGTCCTGAGCGAGTTGCCGGGCGCGCCGGCAATGATCTTCGGTGACAGCCCCGATGGTTCCGGGGCGCGGTCGCGGTCGCGGTCGGTCCGGTGGGCGGGTAGCGTCCGGGCGATCCTGCCGTCCGGCGGAGTGAATGAGCCCAGCGACCCCCGAGGGGAGTCCGATGAACGAGGAAGCAGGCCGGTGATCGCTCCGACGGCAGCCGGATCGAGGCGCTTGGCGGCGCTCGTCGTGGTTGGGCTGCTCGTCGCCGGAGCGTGCGGCGACGGCGGCCGGGTGGGGACCGGCGGAGGCTCGTCGCCGCCCGCTCCCACCGCCGCGCCCGCGCCGCAGCCGCGTGCGCAGGAGACATCCGAGGAGCCCCGGTTCGTCGAGGTGGCCCCGGGGCCCGAACCCGCCCCGCCCGAGCCCGAACCCGCCCCGCCCGAGCCCGAACCCGCCCCGCCCGAGCCCGAACCCGCCCCGCCCGAGCCCGAACCCGCCCCGCCCGGGCCCGAGTTGTTCGACGGCGGCGAGGAGGACGAGCCGCCGGCCGGCGACGACGAGGCGGCAGCCGGACTCGACGAGGCGGCCGTCGCGGACGTCATCGCCGGGGTGCTCGAGGCGCAGTCCGGCGTGACCTCGATCAGCGAGCAGGTGTACCTGACCCTCCGGGCGAGGTTCGAGGGAGAGCCGGACGTAGACGTGGACGATGTCCCGTACGCGTTCTCCACGACGACCGGCGATCGGACCTATCTCCGCATCAACCAGGCCGCGCTGGCGAACCTCGGCGCGGCGGAGGACGGTACCGATCCGGCCGTGCCCGCCGACGCAGCGCCTATCGAGATCATCCTGGACGAGGGGGCCGAGCAGGTCTTTGTGCGGCTCGGTCCGCTGGCGGCGATGTCGCCGGACGGGGACATGGACGACCTTGCCGCCGAGTTGGCCGCCCAGGACTTCGACATGGCGGACCTCGATGACCTCTGGGGACGGGTGGATTCGGGCGGCGAGGCCTTCCCGCTGATGCAGGACTTCGGTGTCAGTGCGATGTCACTGTTCGGGGAGTTCCTGGAGCTGCTGGAAGTGGCGTCGAGCGGCGGGAGCATCCTGGCTGCCGGCGCTGGGGGACCGAGCGAGGCGGCCGGCGTCCCCACCGAGGAGTACCGCTTCGAGATCGACCTAGCGGCCATGGCGGATCAACTCCCGCCGTTCTTCGAGTCCTTCTTCGGCGGCGTCGGCGGGACCGGGGACGACGAGTTCCTGGGCGACCTGCCCGTACCGATCACCCTCGACTACGTCCTGCACGTCGACGCCGACGGCCTGGCGCGCCGGGCGGTGGTGGATCTGGACATGGGAGCGATCCTGATGGCCGCCCTCGCCGAATTCGGGGAGCTGTTCGGCGAGGACGGCGAGGGTGGCGGCATGCCCGAGATCGAGTACCGCGTGATCGTGCGGACCGATGTCGTGGGTGTGAACGACCCGACGTTGAGCGTGACCCTGCCCGACCCGTCGCTGATCGTCGAACTCCCGGCGGTCATAGGGTTGTAGAGGGTATGGCCGAGCGGGCCTGGGCGAGCCGGTCACTTGCCCGGGTCGCCCGGCGGCGCTGAGCGGGCACCGATTCAAGGAGGCGTCGCTTGGCACGAGTCCTCGTCGCAGAACGCATCGCACCGGCCGGCATCGAACTGCTGCGCGAGGCCGGCCACACCGTGGACGTGCGCCTGGGCATGTCGCCTGCCGATCTCAGCGACGCGGTGCCCGGTGCGCAGGCACTGGTCATCCGCTCGGCCACACAGGTCACCGCCGATGTGTTCGAAGCCGGCACGGACCTCGTCGTGGTGGGCCGCGCCGGTGTCGGCCTCGACAACGTCGACCTCGTCGCCGCCACCCAACTGGGCGTGACGGTGGTGAACGCGCCGCTGTCCAACGTGCTGTCGGCGGCCGAGCACACCGTGGCGCTGATCCTGGCCCAGGCCCGGAACATTCCCCAGGCGCACGCCGCGCTGGTGGCGGGGCGCTG
>JAPONU010000343.1 GCA_026713745.1 bacterium | reverse complement strand
GGTGCAGCATCGCGGCGTTCATGAGCAGCAGCGCCGCGATGGTGCAGCCGTCGGCCTGGGCCTTGCGCTTGTCGGCGGCGAGATGATCCAGACCGAAGTGAGCGTCCAGCGCCGGTTGAAGCTCGTCGGTGCGGAGGTGGTAGGCGGCCTCGGTCACGGTGCTTTCCAGGATGTTCAGATCGCGGGCCACCCGATCGCGCCGCAGCCCCGACCGAGCCAGCAGGTTGACGGTGATGTCGGTTCCGATGGCGGTCCCCACGAGGTCGAGCATCTGCTGGGCATGCTCCTCGTGCCGCTGTTCGGCGGCCCGCTGTTCTCGCTTGGCGCGCTCTCGCTTCGCGGGGACTGGCCTGCCCTCGCCGTTGTTGATCATCCGCCGGGCACGCTTCTTCGACTTGTCGACGTTGACGGTGCCGCGTGCCTCGCCTGTCCGGGGCCTGTCGCGGGCCACTGTGTCGACTCGCAGCGTTACCTCGCCGCCCTGCGTCATCGCGGCGGTCACGATCCGGGTGGGTTCGGTCGCCGGGGTCCAGTCGTCCGGGCGGACCGGCGCCACGCCGCGGCGCGACAGCGGCGTGCCGTCGGTTACCGCTGCCTCCAGGATCTCGTAGACGGATTCCGTCGTTCCGCGGTACACGCCGTACTCGATGCGGCCGCTGCTCGGCCGGGGCGCCGCCACCAGCGTGACGGTCTGTGGAGGCGAGGAATGCTCGCGTGGGACGTATATCTGCAACAGTTCGGCGAGTTCGTTCTCTATGCGCTCGTCGTGCGCCCGCAGTGCCAGCAGTATCTGGCCCAACTCCGACCAGCCCTCCTCGGGATGCGCCGTGGCGAGCCACTGCTCGGGGTCCGCGTTGGGCGGGATCAGCACCGGGCAGATCACATAGCCGAGTTCCTTGCCCTCGGCGGTGCGCATCGCCCGACCCACGGCCTGCACCACGTCGATGGGGCTGCGGCGTGGCTCGAGGAAGGCCACGGCGCTGAGCGTGGGCGAATCGGTGCCCTCGCCGAAGATGCCGACATTGATGATGCCGTGCGGCGACTCGGTGCGGGCCTCGGCGAGCCGCCGCTTGGCGTTGTCACGCTGGGCGACGTTGCTGGAGGCGTCGAGGTGCTACAGCGTGAAGGGGCCGGTTCGCGCGCCCCCAGCCGTCCACGGAGCCAGTCGCCGACCTCGACGGTCAACTTCTCGAGCCACGAACCGTCGGTCGCCAGAGGCCCGTGCTCGGCGAGCGCCCGTTGTGCCAGTCGCAAGCCGTCGAGTGTTGCGTTGCTACGAGTCACGAGACCCCCTTGTGGTTCGGCCGCTCATACCGGACAAGTTGGAGGGTGTGCGAACCGATGACCATCTCCGGTGGAGATTCTTGCCGACGTTCTTCCGCGAGGAACTATTGCCGAATGAAGGAGGACGCAATCATCTTGTTCGGGAGGCCAGGTCCGGGTTGGTCGATGCGGTGCGCAGAGCACGCTAGCCGCCCTCGCCGACGGCGTTGAGGTCGACGATCAACTCGCCGTCGGTCGCAGGCCGCGCCGCGCTTTTCGGGCGACGTTCGCGCACTGCAGGGCTCGAGCGGGCAACTCTTCGGCGAAGACCGAGACCTCGGGAAGGTCCTGGTGATGAGTTGGAGCCTCGTTGATCGTGGCCTCGACCGCCGCGGGCAGGCGAGTCGCCAAGTCCTCGGCGCGCTCCGCGGTGGCCTGCGCGCTCAGCCCCAGCGCTGCGGAGAGTCCGGCGATCGCGGCGGCGGTGTCGGCGGCCCTCACGGTCCTGTTCGGGCCCGTGAACATAGCGAGCGTCAACGTCTCGGTCCTGGCTCCCGACCGGTAGGGCAACCATGTCGAAGCGTCGTACAGGGGAGTCAACAGGCGGCTGTTGCCCCGGAGGAGCAGGCCGTAGTTCTTGGCGTGCGCGTCCGGGTTCACGATCAGCCACTGGAAGAGCAGCATGTCGCGGAACCGGGCGAGGTCGCCGGCGGCGGCCAAAGCCACCGGGTCGTCGAGGAGGCGCGCGCAGCGAGCAGGATCCGGACCTCCGAATCGTTGGTACTTCATCCTCGCCGGCGGCAGCCCGGCCGCTTGGCAGAAGTCCTCTTGATGGATTCGCACCAGCGGGGACGTCGATGTGTGCCGCGAACGGTCGAAACGGTCGACAGCGATGGCCTCCACATCGTCCCACTCGATGATCGATGTCCGCGCTGAGGGGATGCCGAGCCGTGCGGCGGTGCGCAACGTGAGGTGCTCGATCAACGCCTCGTGCTCGTATTCGAGCCGCGTCACCTTCACGATGTGACTGGTCGGCTCCCGTCCCCGGGCCACCGCCCACCCCTCGCCCACCCGGCGCCATGCCACCTTCGGTTGCATGCCGCTGAGGCTCCAGCCGACGTCGGTCGTCCAGCGTTGTGGGCGGTAGGCCGGATTGGCGCGCAGGCTGCGGAGCCATCTGTGCGCCTCGTCGTCGGTCAGCGTGACGAGCGACCCGGTGCCACTCAAGAGTTCCTCTGTGGCCTCGGGTTGGCAGAACTGCACAGCCCCCGCGCAATCCGCGCCGACGCTGGTTCCGAGGAGATGAAGCGGGAGATCCTCGTCCACTCCGTTCGTGTCGCACCAGTCGCGCCGTACCCTGCTGCTTTCCGGCAGGAGTCCCTCGAGCCAGCTGGCCAGCCAGGGGGCGCTCACCGGTGCATCGCTCACCGTCGGGAGCCGTATCGACAGCGGCGTCGGGCTCGGGCCCCGGAGGTACTCGTCGCGATAGCGAAAGCCGGGGATGTCGTGGTTCGTGAGATCGACCTCGCCTGCGAGGCGCCCTTCGATGAGGACGTCAAGCCGCATCGCCGCTGTGATCCGTGAACGCGTCGAGCATGCCTCGCAGATCCGCCGGTGGCGGTGCGGCGACGAGTTCGAACTCCCAGCCGAGCACTCCGACGAGGCGGAGCACCAACCCGATCTCTGCGGTCGCCTTGCCGTTCTCCACCTGCGACAGCCACTTGCGCCCCACCCCGGTTGCCGCGGCCAACTCGTCCTGGGTCATCCCACTCCGCTCGCGTAACTGCCGTAAGACGAAGCCGAGATCACTGGGTCGTGCGATGTGCCGAAAGCGGTGAACACCGCCGCCTGATGTCGCTGGTTCTGTTGTCGCCGGTTCCACCTGCGTAGGATACCGTGGTGTGTCCGTACGCACTCACCCTGCTGACATGTCCGAACGGCCTCATGACTTCGTCGCGTCCGTACGAACCCCGAGTTGGCCGGTCAGTTGACTAGCCTCCCTCGCCGACCGCGTTCAGGTCGACGATCAACTCGCCGTCGGTGATGCGCACCGCGTAGCCGGGCAGTCCCTCGCCGTGTCCCTCGACGATCGTGCCGTCGCAGGGATCGACGAACACCGCCGCAGGCGCCTGCCAGGCCAGGGTGCAGCCCCGCCCCGCACCCGGTCGGCGGGCGTCGAACGCGTACCAGCCGCTAGCCGGGGCACCGCCGAGGTGTTGCAGCCAGATGTCGCGCCTCCCGCCGGCGGTATCCGCGTACAGGATCGGCCCGTCGCGGGCGATGACCCGGCTCATCTCGGCCGGATCGCCCGCCTCGAAGGTGTCGTCGCCGAGTTGCACCGTCACTTCACCAGTGCTGGCCAGGCGACTCATCCCCCACACCAGCCCGACCCCCGCGGCGACGCCTACGAGGCCCACCGCAACGGCTCGCTTGGGGTTCAGCGACAATCTCGGCGCGACCGGCATGCCGACAAGTATGGGGCCTGTTGGACTCGTCGTGGCCGGCTACTCGTAGCCGATGGCCTCCAGCACCTTCAGGCGGCCCGCCCAGATGGCCGGCAGCACCCCGCTGGCGAGGCCGGCCAGCGCTGCGATGACGAGATACAGCACGATCTGGCCGGCGGGGATCGAGAGCGTGCTCACCACCGAGTCCGGGATGATGTCCGTCGCCAGGGCGCCGAACGCCACGCCGAGGACGGTGCCCAGGATCCCTCCGAACGTGGCCACAACGAGGCCCTCCCAGCAGACCATGCGGCGCATCTGACCACG
>JAPONU010000342.1 GCA_026713745.1 bacterium | reverse complement strand
TGCTCGACCGACACGGCCGAACTCGTGCGGGTCTGCGATCGCGTGCTCGTCATGCAGCGCGGCAGGATCGGCGCCGAACTCCTCGGCCGTGATATATCAGAGGAGCGCATCGACAGACTCTGCCTGTCCTAGCGTCCCGACTTTCCTCAGCTCGCGTGGCGTTGCGCGCGGGCCTGGTCCAACAAGCAAGGAGTGCCCGATGCAGGAGTTCCCGCGGCTGTACGTCGGTGGAGAATGGGTCGACCCGTCGAGCAGTGAGCGCATTGACATCGTCAACGCCGCGACCGAGCAGGTCATGGGCCAGGTGCCCGCCGGGGGTGCCGCCGATGTCGACCGGGCGGTCGCGGCGGCTCGAGCCGCGTGCGCGGACTGGGCGGCCACCCCGCTCACCGAGCGCCTCGCCGCGCTCGGGCGGATCGGTGAGGGGATCATGGCGCGCAACGACGAGTTGGCGCAGGCCGTCGTCGGCGAGGTCGGCACGCCGTCGATGATCGCCCCGATGCTGCAGACCGGGTTGGCCGCCGTGGTATTCGGCGACAATGCGACACTCGCCCCCACCATCGAAATGGAGGCCACCGTCGGCGGCACATTGACCGTGAAGGAGCCGATCGGAGTGGTCGCCGCCATCACGCCGTGGAACTTCCCGCTGGTCCAGATCGCCGTCAAGGTCGCGCCCGCGTTGGCGATGGGGTGCACCGTGATCGTCAAGCCCAGCGAGTACGCGCCCCTCACAGCCTTCATGCTTGCCGAGATCATCGACGAGGCCGGTTTGCCGCCGGGGGTGTTCAATCTGGTGTCCGGCGACGGGGCCACCGCCGGTGAGTCCCTCGTGGCGCATCGCGACGTGGACATGGTCTCCTTCACGGGGTCCACGGCGACCGGTCGGCGGATCTCCTCGGTGGCCGCGTCCACGGTGAAGAAGGTCACCCTCGAGCTCGGCGGCAAGTCGCCGCTGATCGTGCTGGAAGGAGCGCCGCTGGCCGACGCCGTGGCCGCGGCGGTGCAGGGTTGCTACATCAACTGCGGGCAGATGTGTACCGCCTCCACCCGCCTCCTGGTGCCCGAGGCGCAGTTGGGGGAGGCCGCGGCAACCGCCGCGGCTATCGCTGAATCACTCGCCGTGGGTGATCCCGCGGCGCCCGAGACGGTCATCGGTCCACTCGTCAACGCCCGCCAGCGTGATCGGGTCCGCGACTACATCCGCTCGGGCATCGAGGAGGGCGCCACCCTCGTAACGGGAGGCGTCGAGCCCCCGGACGGTCTCGACACGGGCTACTTCGTTCGCCCCACCGTGTTCAGCGACGTCACGATGGAGATGCGCATCGCCCGCGAGGAGATCTTCGGACCTGTGCTCGCGATCATCGGCTACTCCGACACCGACGATGCCGTGCGGATCGCCAACGACAGCGACTACGGGCTCGCTGCCATGGTCTTCGGCGAGCCCGACGAGGCAATGGCGGTGGCGCGCCGGCTGCGCGCCGGGTGGCTGGTGATCAACGGAGCCGACCAGAGCTTCACGGCGCCCTACGGCGGATACAAGCAGTCCGGCCTGGGCAAGGAACTGGGGGTTGCGGGGCTGGAGGAGTACCTGGAGCAGAAGGCGATCCACGTCTGAGTCGCCTGGGAAGCGGGAGACGATCCATGAACGACTACAGCGCATACGACGCGCTCGGATTGGCGGAACTGGTGCGGTCGGGGGACGCGTCGGCAGCGGAGTTGCTGGACGAGGCGATCGCCGCGGTGGCCGAGCGCAACCCCGCGTTGAACGCCGTCGTGACCGAGATGTACGACGAGGCCCGCGCCGAGGTCGCAGCCGGACCGCCGGCAGGACCCTTTGCGGGCGTTCCCTTCCTGCTGAAGGACCTGCGTGCCGCCTACGCCGGCGTGCCGACGACGTCGGGCAGCCACTACTGGGTCGACAACGTGCCCGACGCCGACTCCGAGACGGTGCGCCGCTTCCGCCGGGCGGGATTCGTGATCTTCGGCAAGACCAACACGCCGGAGTTCGGTTGCTGCCCGAGCACCGAGGGGGCGCTGTTCGGCGCCACGCAGAATCCGTGGCAGGCGGGGTTCAGCGCCGGGGGATCCTCGGGCGGTTCGGGAGCAGCGGTCGTCTCCGGGATGGTTCCGGCGGCACACGGCTCCGACGGGGGCGGGTCGCTGCGCATCCCGGCGTCGTGCTGCGGCGCGTTCTCGCTGAAGCCCACCAGGGGTCGGGTTCCCGCCGGGCCCACCTACGGCGAGGCCTGGAACGGTCTGAGCAGCGAGGGCGTCATCACGCGCACCGTCCGCGACAGCGCCGCCATCCTGGATGCCGTCAGCGGCCCTGCGGCCGGCGACCCCTACTGGGCGCCTCCGCCGGCCCGGCCGTATGCGGACGAGGTGGCCGCACCGCCCGGGAGGCTGCGGGTCGCCGTCCAGCGGGAGGCGCTGAACGGAGCCGCGGTTCACCCCGACTGCGTCGAGGCGGTCGACAGGGCCGCGGATGCCCTCAGCGATCTCGGCCACGAGGTCGTCGACGCCGTGCCCTCCTACGACGTGAAGGGAACGGGGGACGCCTTCACCCTGCTGATCGCCGCCAACGTGCAGGCCGGCCTCGATCGTTACGGCACCGAGACCGGCCGGTCGCCCGGGCCGGATGACCTCGAGCACGTGGTGGGCGTGCTGAGGAACATCGGAAACGACCGCACGGCCGCCGATCTGGTCCGCGCCACCTGGGCGATGCACGGCGCCGGCCGGCAGATCGCGCCGTTCTTCGAGACCCACGACGTCCTGCTGTCGCCCGTGGTTGCCACACCCCCGCCCCCGCTGGGCGTCCTGGATCCCACGACCGAGGAACTCAACGGCTACCTCACCGCGGTGTTCAACTTCATCCCGTTCACGTCACTCGCCAACGTGGCCGGTGTCCCGGCGATGTCGGTGCCGTGGAACCGCAACGCGGACAACCTGCCGGTCGGGGTGCACTTCACGGCCGGGTTCGGGCGCGAGGACGTGCTGTTCCGGCTGGCCGGACAACTCGAGCAGGCCCATCCCTGGCCCCTCGTCAGTCCGTCGCCGGTGACCCCCTAGCGGCTCCCGGCGCCGGCGGAGCCGTTCCCGGCACCGGCGCCCTGTCACCGGTCAGGCGGGGGCGCAGGGCGGTCGTCGAGCGCTCCGCCAGGGCGCCGCGCCAGACTCCCGCGCAGTAGGCGGCGTCGGAGAGCAGGGTCGCGGCGGTCCAGCGCAACGGTCCGATCGCCGGCCGGCGGGTGATCCAGGACGCCAGTGGTTCCGCCACCAGCGCCGCAATCGCCAGCCGCCGTCCCCACGCCCACGCCGCTGCGATCCCCAGCAGCGGCAACCATGCCCGGCGGACCGCCACCGCTACCTGCCGGCCGGAGGCGAATTGGCCCCCCAGCACGATGCGGGCCACCTCGGCCGGCGGGGTCCCGTCGCCGCTGGCCAGGCGCCTGTGCAGCCGCCCGATGGCGACGGCGGTTATCGCAGCCGCCGGCAGGATCCCTCTCCGGCCTCCCAGCGCCGGCGCCGCCCAGGCGGCGAGGCCCCAGGGCGTCATCTCCATGGGCGCCAAGGCTCGGGGGTGGCGTTGTGCCAGTGGTTCCGCCGAGGTGCCGTAGCCGAAGCGCTGGCGAGCCAGCGCCGCCCACGAGGGGCGGTTGCGATGGGACACCACGACCGACGGCTCGTACCGCACGCTCCAGCCCGCGGCGACGGCGCGCCACACGAGGTCCACGTCCTCGCCCACCCGCAAGTCCTCGTCGAAGCCGCCGAGGTCTTCCAGCGCCTCCCGCCGGAACAGCAGCGCCGCCGACGGCACGTACCGCACGCGCCGGCGGGGGGCGACGCTGCCCGGCCGGGCGCCCATGTCCAGGGGGGAGGATTCCCTTTCGAAGATGCCGAGCGCGTCCTGCGGTAATCCCGGGGCGCGCACCCGCGGTGCCACCGCTGCCACCGTCGGATCGGCGAAATGCGCCAACAGAGGAGCCAGCCAATCCTCTCCCACCTCCACGTCGGCGTCGAGGAACGCCACGATCGGCGTGCCCGCCGCCCGCCACCCGTCGTTGCGAGCGCCGGCGGGACCGCGTGCGGCGGCGCGCTGGACGAGCCGGGCGTTCCACAGCGTCGCCAGGTCGGCGATGGCGCCGGGGTCCCGGGAGCCGTCCTCGGCGATGATCAGGCCGCTGGGAGCGGGTTGATGCGAGTCCAGCGCCCCCAGCAGTGCGGCGAGACCCCCAGGGTCGTCGCGCACCGGCACCACGCAGGTGACCTCGGCGGGGTGTGGGCCTCCCGGCGGCGGCACGGGGTGGGCGATCCCGGTGTCGCAGAGCCGCCGCCCCAGCCGTCGCGCCGCGGGGCTCGTGGCGGGCACGCCGTGGCGCAGTTCGGCGAGTAGTTTTGCCGCGTGCTCAGTCAGGCGCACCCGCCGCATCGGCGCCCCGCCGATCAGTGTCCGGCCGTCGGCACTGCTGCGGGTCTCGGCGTCGAGGCGGATGCCGAAGCCGACCGGCAGTAGGCCGGCTTCGGGGCTCAGCGCCACGTCGCCGGGTTGGCGAGCCGCAGGGCACACGAGGGAGGAAACATGAGCCGAACGACCGAAATGGATCCGGGCACCGCCCCGAACGCCGGCAGCCTCGCTGTGGCTGAGGCCACCGGTGCCGACTCGGATGATGAGTCCGATCTCGACGAGGAACTGCTGATCGAGGAGATCTCGATCGACGGCATGTGCGGAGTGTATTGAGCCTTCTCAGACCGGTCTGGGCGAGCGCCCTGAAGAGCCGGAATCCAGCGAAGCCGTGCCGGTCGCGCTGATCACCGGCGCGGCGCGCGGCATCGGTGCCGCGGCGGCCGACGCACTGGCCGCGCAGGGTTGGAATCTGGTCCTCGTGGATCTCTGCGGGAACGATCCGGCCGTCGGCTACCCGCTGGCAAGCCGGGAGGAGTTGGAGGCGAGCGCGCAGCGCTGCGGTGGCAAGTCCGTGATCGGCGACGTGCGATCCGCCGCAGACCTCGCTCGGGCGGTCGACGTGGCCGTGGAGCGGTTCGGCGGGTTGGACGCCGCCGTCGGTGTGGCGGGCGTCCTGATTGCCGCGGATCGCGTCTGGGAAATGCCTGACGAGCATTGGCACACCACCCTCGACACGAACCTCACCGGCACCTTCAATCTGGCCCGCGCCGCGGTGCCCGCAATGCTCGACCGTCCCGTACCGCGCTCGGGCCGGTTCGTGGCGGTGTCATCGGCGGCCGCCTTGAAAGCCACGCCTCGCCTGGCGGCCTACAGCGCCTCCAAGGCGGGAGTCATCGGCCTCGTGCGGGGCCTGGCGGCCGATCTCGCCGACACCGGCATCACCGCCAACGCCGTCCTGCCCGGCTCCACCGACACGATTCTCCTGAGCCACAGCGCCGAGGTCTACGGCCTCGACGACCCCGCCCGCTTCGCCGAACACCACGTGGACCATCGCATCGTCAGCCCCGCCGAGGTCGCGGCCGTCGTGGCCTGGTTGTGCTCGCCAGCCTCCGGCGCCCTCACCGGCGCGGCCATCCCCGCGGATGCCGGAATGACCGCCCGCTAGCCCGCTCCGCGTGTGCCCATGCCCCCGGGCCGGGGACACGCGCTCCTGCCGGTCCACCGGATCCTGCTGGTGGCACCGGGGCAGTTGGTGGCCGACACGGCCAAGTGGAGCACGCGCTCCTGCCGGTCCACCGGATCCTGCTGGTGGAGTCCGGCGTCAACATCAGCGAACTCCTGCAGCTGGAGGAACTCAGCGCGGCCGGCCCTCGGGAGTTCCTGTTCGTGATGGCGCACCTCAACATTGCTGGGGCCACGGGCGCCCCCGCTCGCCCCCTCGCCGTCGCCGCAGCAGGCTGACCGCGCCACCGGGCACCGGAGACTCACCGCGTAACATTCGGACATGACCACGGTCGTCTCCCGGCTGTCGCGTCGTGCTGCGGTCGTCTGGGCGAAGCGGCTGAACCGGCTCACCATCTCCTGGAACGCCGTCGAGGGCGTGGCGGTGATCATCGTGGGGATCCGCGCCAGCTCCATCAGCCTCATCGGCTGGGGTTTCGACTCGTTCGTCGAGTTGGTGGCCGGTCTGGTGCTGGCCTGGCGCTTGCGGCTGGAGGGCGATGACGCCGGCACCCGGCACGCGGCGGACCGGAGCGCCCAGCGTCTCATCGCGGCCTGCTTCGCCGTGCTCGCCGCCTACGTGCTGGCCGAGTCGCTCCGCGACCTCATCTCGGCCAACCCACCGGACGGTTCGATCCTGGGCATCGCCCTGGCGGCCTTGTCGCTGGTGGTGATGCCGTTCCTGGCGCGCCTGAAGCTGCAGTTGGCGGTGGTGCTGGGATCTCAGGCGGTGC
The DNA here is from genome assembly GCA_026713745.1 of bacterium. Classification (GTDB taxonomy): domain Bacteria; phylum Actinomycetota; class Acidimicrobiia; order Acidimicrobiales; family CATQHL01; genus VXNF01. Next base: position 17,233 of record JAPONU010000342.1, on the reverse strand, counting down.
AGGCCGAGGCGGCTCAGACGACCCTGTGTGCCCTGCTCTCGGGCGCGGTGCTGATCGGGCTGGGAGCGAACCTGCTGTTCGGCTGGTGGTGGGCCGATCCGGCGGCGGGCCTGTTCATCGCCGCCGCGGCCGCCTACACCGCGGTTCGCATGTGGCGGGCCGACTCGCTCGCCGATACCTGCTGCTCCGTGCCGCTGGCGGAGGCTGGCGCCGACAACTGACGCCAGGCCGGCTTCCGTCTCCGCGCCGGCGGGGCCCAACATGATTCCCGGCACGCCTGCCCCAAGTGAGTGTGCACTCACTTGGGCGGAGTCGGGGCGGTGGGGCCCAACACGATTCCCAGCACGCCTGCCACGTCGCCGTAGAGTGCCCGGGTGGGCGGAAGGCCGGCTGGGCGGTGAGCGAGGGGCGCAGCATCCGGTCGATGGGGATTGCCGGCACCACCCTGGCGGTCACCGCCTGGGGTGGCTCGAGCGTGGTCGCCAAGATCATCGATATGGGCGCCCTCGCCCTCCTCACCTACCGGTTCTTGCTGTTCGGGATCGTGATGGCCGCGTACCTGGCGGTCAGGAAGATTCCCCTCACGCGGGATGCGTTCCGGTACTCGTTCTGGGGCGGGCTCACGCTCGGCATCGACGCCGCCCTCTTCTTCACGGCCATCAAGTTCACGACCGTTGCCAATGCCACCATCGTCAACGCCCTGCAGGTCGTGTTGGTGTCGATCATCTCGGCCCGGCTCTACGGGGAGCGGATGACCCGGCGAGACATGGCTTATGCGACGGTGGCCGTGGGTGGCGTGGTCGTCGTGGCGTTCGGTTCGTCAGGCAGTCCGAGTTGGTCGCTGGGCGGCGACCTGGCCGCGATCGGTGCGCTGATCGCCTGGTCGGCCTACTTCGCCGTCACCCGGCACGCCCAGACGAAGGTGCCGACGCAGCAGTACACGGTGTGTGTGGCGCTCTACGTCGGGGCGCTCAACGCGCCCTTGGCGGTGCTGTTCGGCCAGGACCTGTCCTGGCCCACCGCCGACAGCTGGAGGTGGCTGGTGATCATGGCGTTCGGTTCGGGAATTCTCGGCCACGTGGCCATGAACTGGTCGTTGAAGACGGTGCCGTTGTGGCTGGCCTCGACGCTCACGCTCTTCATCCCGATCGTGGCGTCCGCGCTGGCGTGGGTGGCGTTCGGCGAGTCCCTGACACCGCTGCAGATGGGTGCCATGGGGGTGGTCGTGGTGGCTCTGGGGATGGTCGTGCAGAACCAGCGAGGCTCCCGTCCCGGCGGGGTGTCCGCCGCCGACGCGGGGCCGGCCACAGCCGGCGGCGGGGACTGACGGCCGGCCGTCAGCCCGGCAGCACCAGGCGGTTCTGGCGGTCCAGCGTGTCGAGGTCGTTGCTCTGCAGCAGCGAGCGTGACAGCGTCCAGACGTTTCCGCCGATGATCAGCGAGCGGTCGATCCGTTCGGCGTCGCCGCGCTCCTGCGGCCAGCAGAGCTGGATGCGGTCCTCGTCGCCCACCTCGGTGCCGAGGGCGTCGAGGTCGATGTCCCAGTTGCGGGCCGCGGCGGCCGGAACGGTCTCGCAGCCGTAGCCGACCGGGTTGCCCACCTGTTCGGGCGTGCAGACCAGGAGCAGCGGGATCTCCCAGCCCTCCTCGAGGGCCTCGCTGTCGAACTCGTGGTAGCAGTCGGTGGCGAAGGTGAAGTCCTCGGTGCTGTGGGTGATGAGACCCTGGTAGTCGAGACCGGCCTCGGCGGTCACCTCGAAGACGGCGGCGCCGCTGGGCACCTCGTTGCGCCAGGAACTGACCGGCACGATCATGAGGTTCTCCGGCGCCCACCACAGGAAGGCCCGGTGGTCCCATTCGACGCTGCTCTCCGCGTCGGCGAGCGTCCAGGTGTCGATCTCGGCGGGAGCTGTCGGGTCGGACACGTCGAACAGCGACGCCTTGAAGCCTTGGATTCGGCCGGTGTCGTCTGCGTCCCGGCCGATGCCAACGAGCAGACCGTCGCCGACCGGATGCAGGTAGGCGGAGTAGCCCGGGATCTTCAACTCGCCCAGCACGGCCGGGGCCGTGGGGTCGGCCAGATCCACCACGTACAGGGGATCCACCTGGCGGAAGGTGACCACGTAGGCCCGGTCGCCGATGTAGCGGACCGAGTAGATGCGCTCGCCCCGCCCCATGTCGCCGACGCTGCCGACGACCGCCAGCACGTCGTCGCGCTGTTCGAGGGCGAAGATGAGGCTCTCGCTCTGGCGGTTGGCGCTCCAGGGCGAGCCGTTGGTCACGGCCACGAACAGATGGCCGCCGCGTTCGTGCAGGGCGAACTGGTTCAGCAGGTGGCCCTTCACCGATCCGGAGGCCTCGTAGACGGCGGGCCCGCCGGGGGTGAGCGAGAACTTGTGCAGCGACGTGCGGTAGCGCTGGTCGATGTCCCGCAGCCAGTTGTCGTCGTCGAAGAACGGCTGCGGCAACCAGGTGTTGGTCGCCACGTACAGGTTCTGGTGGCTGGCGTAGATCGTCTCGCCGGCGGCGAACGTGGAGGCGCCGTCGCCGAGGGTCAGCGACTCGTCGAGGTCGAACGTCAGCACGGCCAGGGACCCGAAGCCGGAGAACTGCGACGGCACGTACACCCGGTCGCACGCCAGGATCCGCCCCTCCTCGGTGACCGAGCCCTCCGAGGACACCACCCGGTAGTCGGGCAGCCAGTGCTCCAGCGTGCTTCTCGCCACGACCGCGCGGTTGGCGTCGGCGGCGATGGGCTCGCCGGCGGCGTTGCGGGGATACACGAAAGGCAACTCGTCGGGGTGCGACACGACGACCACGCGAGCCGTGCCGTCGATGGACCGCGAGCTGACGTAGCGGCCCTCCACTTGCAGGCTGCGGCCCCGGCGCGGCGTGCCGTCGAGGAGGATCTCGTCGATGATGACGATGTCGCGGCTGTAGCGGCCATCGCCCAGGTCGGCGGCCGGCGGCCCGATGGTGCCGTAGTGGTTGTTGATGACCAGCACCCGGTCGCCGTGCAGCAGCAACTCGCCGCCCCAACGCTCACCGAGCAGCACCCGACCCGTGATGGTCGGCTCGGCACCGGTGACGTCCACCACGGTGAGGGTGCCGTTGCGCACCGTGATGATGCGGCGCCCGTCGGTCTTGACGATGTCGGGCTCGTCCACGCCGATCACCTGCACGTTCGTGCCGGAGAAGTCGGCCCCGCCGCCGTCGTCGCCGCCGCCCGATTCGGCGGCAGGGGCGGCGGCAGCACTGTCTGCCACCGCGAAGTCGGCCTCTGCAGCGTCCTCAGTAGCGACGGCGCGAGCCCCGAAGACGGGCCCGAACCGGTCGCCGTCCAGCCCGTAGGGCCCCACGCGGCTCATCGCCTCGGCTCGAATGTGCGCCAGCAGGGCTTCGCAGTCGTCGAAGTTCTGCAGGGTCGAGGCGAACTCCACCCCGTCGGGGGACTCCGCCGCCGCCAGCGTCGACGTCGTAGTCGTGGCCTCGACGGGCGGCTCGTCCGTACCGTCGATCCCGGCGCACTCGGTCAGAGGGAGGATCAGGGCCAGGAAGGCGGCGATCAATGAGCGCATGGCGTTCTCCTTATCGTCCCGACGGGTGCGCTCCGTGGTGGGATCGGTATGCGCGCCGCCAGGTTCTGTGTCGTGACCGTACCGGTTGCGGTCCTCTCACTGGTGTCTGACGGTTGCCGGGCGTGTCTGGTTCCCACCCTTGCGGAAATCTCCCCGTCCACACCGCCTCGTGCAGCACTCGCGGGTTCGCTCGAGAGGCGCAATAGGGGCAGCGGGTTGCCCGGCTATCCCGGGCGGCGTATCCTTGGAGATCCGCCGCGGGGTGGAGCAGTCTGGTAGCTCGTCGGGCTCATAACCCGAAGGTCGGAGGTTCAAATCCCCCCCCCGCCACTGAGAAATCCCAGGTCAGAGCGTTGCTCCGGCCTGGGATTCGCTGTTTGGAGGCAGTTTGCTAATGGGTATTCCAATCGGAGGACGAGTCTCTTGCGGGTCGCGTCGGACAGTGCGCTGACCAGCGCTATGTGCACGTTGCGCACCGACTTGGGGGACAGGCCGCCGCCCACCGCAGGTTTGATGTCTCCCTAAGGGAGGGGACACTTCGGGGTGGTCGTTGGTGGAGCGCGGCGTTGGCCGGGTTCACTGGCGCCGGTCCCCGCGTTCGGTTCGTGGGCGATTTCTCCCAGCAGTTCACGCAGAATTCTCGTACGCGCCTCACCGGATCGATTGGCGCATACGGCGATGCCGAGGAGCAGAGGAGTTCTTCACGCAATCGCCTCAAAGGGCGCCGGGCGATAGCCCGATCACTAGGGGAGTCGGAGTTGAACGCCCTGGATCTCTGCGTCCGTGGGGTCGAGTAACGCGTTCGTGGCAATCAGTTGGCCGCTGGTCGCAGTCGGGTCGTCCCATGGCATCGCAGCCGACCACCGCCACGCGAACGTCATGACTCGAACGTACGCAGTGAGGTCGCCGTCGGTGGTGGAGGCGCGGCGCAGCCCGGCGACGTATTCGTCTCGGAAGACGCTCGGTATGACGATGCGGGCGGCGGCTGTTGCTGATAGCTCTGCATTCATCATGACGCGGGCTACGCGACCGTTGCCGTCCTCGAACGGGTGGATCTCGGTGATGACGATCATCACATAGAGAGCTCGTGGGAGTCCTTCGGGGAGGGCGCCGATCTGTTCGAGGCCCTTGTGGAGGGTTCCTTCGACGAGGTCCTTGTCGACGAAGTCGTAGGCGCCGACGCGGTTGTTCTCGGTTTTCCACTGACCAGGGTTCTTGTCGGGTCGGCCCCGCATGATCTCTCGGTGGCGCGTGGTCAGGTGGCCGATGAGTTCGTCGGGGTCGGTCGACGTGGCGGCTCGTCCGACGGGGTCGACGACGCAGCGGTACGTACCGAGGATGTCGTGGCCGTCTGCTGGGCGCTCCGCGGGTGGGGTGTCGGTCTCGACAATGTGGCGCGCCTGGTCGACGGTGAAGGTGGTGCCCTCGATGTAGTTGGAGAAGTAGCTCTCGTAGAACGGTAGGTCGCCTGGTGGATCGCATTCTGGGAGCGAATCCGGCACGGCCGGCGGCGAGAGTTGAGAGAGAGCGTCGGCTGCTTGTGCGAACAAGAGGATGCGCCGCTCGTCCCATGCTTGACCGGTCGTGACTGCCCGGAACAGTTGGCCGGCCCCGGGCCGAACCGGTTCGACGCCGGCGAGTTGGTCGAATAGGGCGTTGATGGTGTCGAGATGGTGAGCGCGTCCTGTTGTGGCCGCCAGGTCGCGTGCCTCGACGCGTAGGCGATCGGTGCGTTCGGGGCCCCAGGCGATGTGTTTGCGGGCCACCCAGTCTTCGAGTTCGTTCATCGTCAGGGTGCGCGAGGGTCGCCCGCCGCGACTCCGACTGAGTTCCAGGTTGTCAACGAGAGTGCGTGCGGGGCTCGACATGAGCAGACCATGGGTCCATGGCAGATCGGACTCGCGTGGTGTTCCGAGGCGGATCCGGATCTCAAGGCCGGGCATCTTGATGGCGTTGCGGTCGGTGTCGGCGGCGACGGTCAGGATCCCGTCGGAGACCACTCTGGCGGGGTTCGCGGCTGAGCGATCCACGACGACTGCGCCTGGTAGTAGACGCCCGCAGAGCAACGACCAGTTGGCCCCGATGATCTCGGACGGCGCGGAGGTCAGGTCTGCGCTGTAGATCCGGGGAGCGAGACGCCGGATCCGTTCATCTGCGACGGCCTTGGACAGGGTTGTCCGTGAGGCGACGTCGTCGAAGAACAGAGTGCGCGCTTCTGTTGGCCATCGTGGACGAGTAGTCGCCATGAGTAGACAATATCGGGCCGAGAGCGCGTCGGCTGTGCAGTTTCTCGATTTAGCAGCGCGAGATGCTGGTTAGTTTGCCGTCGAGAAGCTCGTTACTGGTCAGTTTCGGAAGTATCGCCAAGTCTGAGTCACCAATTACTTGGATGAACTTATACAAACCTATACACTGGGCTGCGTGAGCGACTTCCTGACCGTCGGCGAGGCTGCAGACTACCTCAGCGTGTCTGCCGAGACGCTTCGTCGGTGGGATCGGAGCGGCAAGCTGGTGGCGACGAGGCGCCCCGGCTCGAACCGCCGCTACTACGCGCGCCGGGACCTGGCGGCGCTTCATCTGGACTACGCCCGCGCCGCACCCGGCACCGGTGGGAGGCAGCACGTCTTTCCGACCGCGCTTGCCGACATTGAAGCCAACGAACGACTGCGGGAGCCCCAGCGTGAAGCGCACCGGGCGGTTCGGGCGCACTTCGCGCAGTCAACGGAGCCCGCGATGCTCGTGATCCCGGTCGGCTGCGGCAAGAGCGGGCTCATCTCAGTCCTGCCATTCGGGATCGCACGCGGACGCGTGCTGGTAATCGCGCCGAACCTCATGATCCGCGACGGCCTCGCGCAGGCTCTCGATATCGCAAGCGTCGAGTGCTTCTGGACCAAGACCCGGGTGCTGTCCAACTTCCAGCACGGTCCGCACATGGCGGTACTCAGCGGGCGCGACGCCAACATTCACGACTGCGCCGAGAGCGACTTCGTCGTCACCAACATCCAGCAACTCGCGAGTTCCGCGGATCGCTGGCTCCCGCAGTTCCCCCCCGACTTCTTCGACATGATCATCATTGACGAAGGCCACCACAGCGCCGCAGAGAGTTGGCGCAAGGTTCTTCGCCGGTTCCCCACGGCGAAGGTGATCAGTCTCACGGCGACGCCGTTCCGCTCCGACCGCCAGGAACTCCCCGGCGAGATCGTCTATCGGTACAGCTTCGCCCGCGCAATGTTGTCGGGCTACATCAAGTCAACCCGCCGGCTGAGCGCAGCGCCCGCCGAGCTCTACTTCACCGCAACAGGCGAGGGGCGCCGGTATTCGCTCGAGGAGGTTCTCGAACTCAGCGAGGAAGCGTGGTTCCGGAAAAGCGTCGCTCTGTCCCCGGAGTGCAACCGACACATCGTCGAGACCAGCATCGCGGCGTGCAACCAGATGCGACAGCGGACGGGCACCCACCACCAGATCATCGCCTCGGCCTGCAGCATCGACCACGCCCGCCAGGTCCGGTCGATCTACGAAGAGTGCGGCTATCGGACCGCTGCCATCTCCAGCAACCTCGACCCCGACGAACAGGAACGGGCCCTCCGCCAACTCCGCGACCACCGGATCGACTGCATCGTTCAGGTCCAGATGTTGGGCGAAGGGTTCGACCACCCCGCATTGAGCGTGGCCGCGATCTTCCGGCCCTACCGGTCGCTTGCTCCCTACATCCAGTTCGTCGGACGCGTCATGCGAGTCATTCATCAGAACGAGCCTGACCACCCCGACAACCGGGGCGTGATCGTTACCCATGTCGGTCTCAACAACGAGGGGCGATGGGACGACTTCCGCGAACTGGATCTCGACGACCAAGAACTTGTCAGAATCTGGACCGGTCAAAGCGACGACACCCCGGACAACGCCAGTGGGTCAGATAGCGGAGGGGAGCCGCGTCGCTTCGATCAGCTGCAGCTCGTCGAGCGCGAGTTCATCAGCCACTTTCTCGAGGACCCCTTCCTCGACCTCACCGACGACCGAGTGCTCGACAAGATCTTGGACCGCGAGATCATGCCCGGCGTCACTCTGGGAAGCGTGACGACAGACCGAGAAGCTCTCCGGGCGGCGCTCATCGCACGTCAACGCGATCTCGAACCGACACCGGAGTACTCGCAGATTCCTGTTAGCCCGCAACGGCGACGGCAAGAAGCTCGACGGCGTCTCGCCGAGCGCAGCCAATCGGTGGCTGCGCGCGTGCTGGTCGACCTCGGTCTCCCGGCCAACGGCCGGGAACTCGCGAGACTGTCCGGACGCGGTCACCAACCAAACCGGCAGGCAGCGATCGCGCTCATGCACGAACGTGTGAACAGCTTCATCGGCATCGACCCGGGGCGAAGGGCGGAGATTTCCGGCGACCAAGCGCTGGCCGCACTCGAACAACTCGATGAAATCGGAGATCAACTCGTGGCCGAGTACAGGCCGTTTCTGGAAGGCAAGGACTGATGCCAGCCGTTCGCCAGCTTCTGCCGCGTTCGGTTGCGTGCCGGGCAAGTTTCGCGTCCAATACCTCGGAACTTCGGACCATGAGCGGGATTTGATCCGCGTCGGGCGGTGTCGCCTGATGCCGGAGAGTGCTCGTACTATCGTCGGGAGTCTGGACGTTCTTGGACGCTGCACGTGTCGCCGGCTGGTTCTTTGACCGCTGAGCGGGCTGTTGCGCCGCCTGTGGGGGAGGGTGGCGCGGCGTTGTCTGCCGAGGAGTCGTTGCGTCTGCTGGTGGAGGCGCACGGGCGGTCGATGCTGCGGTTGGCGCGTTCGATCGTGGCGGGTGACCAGGACTTGGCGGAGGACATCGTTCAGGAGAGTCTGATAAGGGTGTGGAGAGGCCTGGACACCTACCGGGGGGAGGCGCCGATCGAGCATTGGATCATGCGGATCACGCACAACACGGCGGTCTCGGCGCTGCGGGCCCGGCGCGAGGATCCGTGGGATCCGGAGGAGTTGCCCGAGCGGGCGGTCGTGTCCGCGGAACGAGTTGCGGTTGGGCGCGAGAATCTCCGGGCGCTCGGCGTTGCGGTCCGGGACCTCGATGAGTTGAGCCGGGCGATTCTGGCGCTGCGCGAGTTGGAGGGGATGTCCTATGAGGAGATCGCCGCGACACTCGACGTGTCGGTGGCTGTGGTGAAGATCCGGCTGTTCCGCGCCCGTACACGGCTTCGCGAGGAACTGGACCCGCAACGATGAGCGCGAGCGAGCCGCAGCGCATCGACGTTTCCGCCGAGTTGGAGGAACTCGGTGTGAGCGAGGCGGAGATCGACGAGATGCTCGAACAGCACGACGCCACGGTGGTGGCGCTTCGTGGCGGGCTGGAGTCGCTGTGGGGGCAGATCGACGACGATTTCGAGGACCGCGCGGTGCGGCGTGTCCGGGAGCGGCTTCTGGATCGTGAATCGCTGTCGACGCTGGGCGATCTCCTGGGTCTGGGCCTGCAGACCGCCCGGGTGCTGCTCGCAACCGAGGATGAAGCGGATGGCTGATCGAGGGGAGCATCGATGAGCAACGACTGGATAGCGGCCGCCGTCGCGCTCGGCGGGGGGATCGTCCTGGGGGCGCTGGTGGGTTTCGTGGCGCGCCGGGTGCTCAGTCGTCTGGAGCACCCGGGACTCCGCAGCATCGCGTCGGCGACGAGCGTGTTCCTGTTCTGGTTGGGCGTCAGCGTCGGCGTGCTCGTGGCGATCGCCTTCGTGAACCCCGAGAGCCTTGACACGATCCCGTCGGACATCCTGTCCTGGCTGCCGAACGTGCTGGCGGCAGGGCTTGTGCTCCTCGCAGGTGTCGCGGCGGGCATCGCCGCGGCAGCAGCGGTGGGCCGGGCGCTGAGCCGCGCCACCGGCGCCCGCAGCCCGGGCACCGAGCGAGCCATCCGGCTCACGGTCACCTTCGGTGCGGGGATCCTGGCGCTCGGGCAACTCGGCGTGGACACCACGATTCTCATCGTGCTGATCGCTGCGCTGGGTTTCGGGCTGGCGACGGCGTGCGCCCTGTTGGTGGGGCTGGGCGGCCGCAGTGTCGCCGGGCAGATCGCGGCGGGGCGGGCGTTGCGCGCCGAATTGCGACTGGGGGCTCGCATCCGGCTCTCCGACGGCGCCGAGGGCAGGATCACGCAGATCCGCCCGACGCGGGTCCACATCGAGGTGGCGCCCGGCGAGCTGCGTGTCGTTCCCTACGAGGTCCTGCTCCGCGAGCCCTACAGCATCGTGACCGATGATGCCGGCGCGGGTTGATCCGGCCCCCTGACGCGACGCGGCGGGAGCCGGAACGGTGCCGGCTCCCGCCGCTGCGGTCCCTGGTGGGACCGGTGGGAGGGGATTGTGTCAGCCGTCGGCGGACTCGCCGCCGTCGGACTTGTCGGGCCGGGCCCGTGGGATCACCTGGGCCGCCGCGTCCGGATGCCAAGATCGGGCACATGCTGATTCGGGCGCTTCGTTTCGGTGCCGACGAGTGCGCGGTGGCGACCGAGCCGGTCACGACACCGCCCGCATCGGGCTGGGTGTGGATCGACGTCACGGCGGGCCCCGAGGACATGGACAGTCTCGCGGCGCTGACGGGGGGTCTCGGACTGGATGCGCTCGCTGTGCGGGACACCGTCGAGGACACCGATCTGCCCAAGGTCGACGACTTCGGCAGCTCGGTGCACGTCGTGCTGCATGGCCTCGCCGACACGGAGATCGCGACCTTCGAGATCGGCTGCTTCCTGTCCGAGGCTTGCCTCGTCACGATCCACGAAGAACCGTCGCCGTCCATCGACGTGCTCTGGGACGGCGTCCAGGTTCGCCCCGCGCTCGCCGGCGGCGGCGCGGATGTGACCCTCGCCCGGCTGGCCGATGTCGCAACCCGCCGGCTCGTGTCGGTGCTCGACGCGTTCGACGACCGCAACGAGGAGTTGATCGGCTCGGCCCTGTCCGCCGACGCCGACTTCCTCGCCGAAATCACCGCCGTGCGCGCCGACCTGGCCGCGCTGCGCCGCTCCGTGCATCCCCAGCGAGAGGCTCTCGACGTCCTTCGGCGTTCAACCTCCCGGCTCATATCGGACCCGGGACGGCGGCGGTTCTCCGACGTGTTCGACACCGCGTCGCGCGCCGCGCAGGGTGTCGACGGCGCCCGCACCGCCCTCGCGGAGACCCTCGAGGCCTACCGGGGCGCCGAGGCCCGCAAAGCGACCGAGGTGACCAAAGTTCTCACCGTCTATGCAGCGATCGTGCTGCCGCTGTCTCTGATCGCCGGGTTCTTCGGCATGAACTTCGTCGACCTCCCCCTGCTGAACAGCCGCGCCGGCTGGATAATCGTCACCGCGTTCATGGGCCTCGTCGCCATCGTGTCGCTGGGAACCTTCGTCGCGCTGGGATGGACACGCCGACCGTCGGGGCGAACCGCCGGCGCCCTCCTGGGCCGCGGCCTCGCCGAAGCCGCCCGCTCACCCGCCCAGCTCGTTGGCGCGGTCTTCGAGATCTCCACCATGCCCATCCGGACCGTCGCAGGATCGGTGGTCCGCCGCCCCAAGTCCAACGATCCCCACTAGGACCGCCGCAGCGCTAGGCGATGGTCTCGCAGAGTTCGGTCAATGCCGCGAGGATTGCTCGGCGCTTCTCGGTGAGTCCGGCGAACGGTGCGCGGGAGAACTCGATCTGGAGCCAGGGCATCTCGGCGGCGTGAGAGCGGGTGATGTAGCCGCCGCGGAAGGGTTGGTTGATCGTCACCTCTCGGCCCAGCCGGCGAGCGAGCGCATCCCGTAGAGACTCGATCCACGCCGGCGGGCAGGTGCCGTCTGCGTTGCTGAGGCAGGCCGCCGGACGCTCCAACCCGGCGTCGGGCCCGACCGGGGGCCCGTAGGCGGCCATGGTGTGGCCGTCGACGCCCAGCAGGAATCGGCCGCTGGACCCCAAGTCCCGCAGCCGTTGGTGGTACGGCCTCCAGTGGTTGTCGATCAGTTCCCCCGCGAACTGGGGTGGCAAAGCGGGATCCCAGACGGGCACCTCCCAGCACGTGTGGGTCTTGATCACGCCGTCGCGCCGGAAGTCGCGCGGCGGGCGGTTGAGGTCCACCACGGCGCGGGCGATGGTCGTGGTGACGTGGCAGTCCACCTCGCCGGCGAGAGCGTAGATTTCCGCCGCACCCTCGTCGCCGTCGGCGGCGATCTCCTCCGGTGCCAGGGCGCAGAAGCCCGCCACCTCGCGTGGCACTTCCGTGCCGGCGTGCGGCACCGACAGCAGCAGCGGCAGGGTCATGAGGCCGGTCCGGCCGCGGCGCCGTCGCGGCGCGGGTCGGCCACTCCGGTGAAGGTGCCGTCGCGACGCAGCACGAGTTGCACGCATCCCAGGTAGAAGGCGTAGGCCTCGCGCCTGTCGAGTTCGAACCCGCGGCGCACGAGTGCGTCGGCGATCTCGCTGCTCATGCGCGGTGCCTCGAGCGACACGACACCGCCCAGAGAGCAGTGCAGCCGTGGCGCCTCCACCGCCGCCAGCGGCGACAGCCGGGCGAGGCGGACGAGCACCTGCAGGATCGCCGGTGCGATGCGCTCGCTGCCGGGCGACCCAATCGCCAGGTGGCACTGGCCGTCGCGCACCAGCAGGGTGGGCGCCACGCTCGCCCAGGGCACGGCGTTGGGGCGCAGGAAGTACGGATGGGCGATGTCGTTGTGCTCGAAGGCACTGAGGTAGTTGTTGTAGAGGAATCCCAGCACGGGGCTCGCGGCGCAGGCTCCGTAGACGTTCTCGATGGACTGGGTGAGCGCCACGGCGTTGCCCTCGGCGTCCATGACCGACAGATGGGTCGTCTCGCCGTTGCCGCCGAGGGTTCGTACCATCTCGGCGGCGAGTCCCTTCGCGTAGCGCCGGCTCAGCATCTGCTTCTCGTCGACCTGCGGGTAGATGGAGGGGTCGAACGGGCGGTCCCGGCGGTCGCGGAACGCCTGGCGGATCGCCTCGGCCAACAGCACAGCGCCTTCGGGCGAGTCCAGGTCGCGCAGTTCCGCCGGCAGGGCCTGGTGGATGTTCAGCATCTCGATGAGTGTGCGCCCGGCACCCGGTGGTGGCATGGTGTGGACCCGGCTGGTACCGAACCGGCCCGTCAGCGTGTCCCGCTCGACCGGTTGGGGGATCTGCGCCAGGTCCTCGGCGCGGATGAAGCCGCCGTGGTGCTCCATGTCGGCGACGATGCGCCCGGCGGTCTCGCCGAGGTAGAAGTCCTCCATACCGACCTCGGCGAGGCGCTGCAATGTTCCGGCCAGGACGGGTTGGCGGAGGATCGATCCGGCCCGGTAGGGCTGCCGGCCCTGGCGCAGGAACAGGGACGCAGCGCCCGGCGACGCGCGGAGGTGCTTCAGTTCCCGGCGCGCCAGGCGCTCCTGAAGCTCACTCACCTCGTAGCCCTCGGCGGCGAGCTGGATGGCGGGCTGCAGCACCTCGGCCACCCCGAGGCGACCGTAGCGCTCGAGCGCGTAGTCGTAGACGGCCGGCGAGCTGGGGACCGTCGTGGCGCGATGCCCGCGGCGTCGCTCGCGCCGGTAGTTGCCGAAGGCTCCGACCGTGGCGAGATTCGGGGCACGCGACGACCCGTCGAGAGCGACCGTGCGTGCCTCCCCGGCGAGATGCACGAGCATCATCGTCTGCCCGCCGAGTCCGGAGGCCGCCGGTTCGCAGACTCCCAGGGCCAGCGCCGCGCTGATGGCGGCGTCGATGGCGTTCCCGCCGGCTTCCAGGGCCGCAACACCGGCACGCGAGGCCTCGGAATGCGCCGTGGCGACCATGCCGCGGCGCGATGTCGCCACTCGCTGCGGATCTTCGGCGCGCCGGGCGCCGCGCACGTCGAACTCGTCGTCACCGGCCGTCGCTGCTCGACGCCGGCGCGCGGCGCCACCGGTGGACCGACCGCGGCCGTCGGCGCTCATGAGCCGAGTTGTCGAGCCAGGAACTCTGCCAGGACCACGGTGCGCTCGATCAGGCTGATCCTCTCGATGCTCTCGCCCGGGGTGCCCCGCTCGCCCGCGGCGGGGCCCACACCGCACACGCGAGGCACGTCGTCATCCACGAGTCCGGCCAGCGACGCGAGACTCGAGGTCTCGCGCTGGAACTCGACGCTGTGCGGCCGGCCTGATTCGTTCAGCTCTTCGAGCAGTCCGGTTCCCCCGGAGGTCTCGGCCATCGGCGGTCGGTCCCAGTCCCGGGTCAGCTCCCAGCGGCACCCGCCGCGGCCCAGGACCGCCCGGATCTCCTTCTCCAGCTCGGCGGCCTGCGCCTCGTCCCGGTAGGTCACGAGCAGGCCCGCAGTCACGCGGTGCGGCAGGTGGAGGGCGTGCGCCTCGGTGGACACGTCCAGGATCGACACCGAGACGGCGCGGTTGCGCGACGTCAACTGGGCGATCCGCTCGAGTTTCGCAATCGTCCAGCGAGCCGTGGCCTTCCGCGGACTGGTCCGCGCCGGCAGGATCGACTCTCCGGTGACCGTCAGCGTGTAGCGGCGGTTCCCTCGACGTCGCAGCACGATCCCGTTCGGCGACACCGAGGGCTCCAGCACCAGCACCCGGGCGGCTCGAGCGGCCGCCGCCCGGATCACCTCGGCACTGTCGGGCGCACCCCGGGTCTGATCGGTGCACAGCACCACTCCCAACGGCAGGCGGCGCAACCGTCGGATGTTGCGCAGGCTTCGCAACGCGTACTCGAGTGACACGATCCCCGCCCGCTGGCCGATCGCCTCGCCGTGGAGGCGTTCGGGGTCGCGGCGGAACGGGTGGACGAGTGCCGACGATCCGGGAGGAGTGTCGAGGCCGGCCACGAAGAGCGTGCCTCCGTCGAGGCCGGCCTGGGTCTGCCATGTGGTCGCCTGCGGTGGGCGCGACAGGTCGGCCACCGGCGACATGGCCAGTTCCTCGAAGATGCGCCCTGCCCGGTCGGCGGCGCGGCGCAGGCCCACGGGGTCGCCTTGGCGGCTGGAGAGTTCCACCCACTCGCGCACACCCCGCTCGATGCGTTCACGACGCTGGGTCACGAACGCCACGGCGTGCTGGCGGGGATCAGCCTTGCGCCCGTCGAGAACCGGCGGGTTGGGTGTCCCGAAGTAGCGTGCCTGCGCCACCTCCAACAGCCGGTTCACGAACCCCTGGAAGTCCAGCCCCACCGCGGCGGCGCCGAGCAGGTACGAGCCGTGCTCGCCAAGGCTCGGCAGGCTGTTCACCTCCAGGATGTAGAGGTTCCCCTCGTCGTCGAGGCGGAAGTCCACGCGGGCGCAGTCGTACAGGCCCAGTGCGCCGAACGCCGCGACCGCCAACTCCTGGGCCCGCTGATTCAACTCGTCGCCGATCGGTGCCGGGCAGATCGGTTCGATGCTGCGACCACTGCGGCCGGTCTTGTCCTCGTACGTGTAGATCTGCGGCCCGCCGGTGCCGAACGACAGTTCCACGGGCGGGAACGCCTCCGGCGGGTTGTTCCCGAGCAGGCCGACGTTCACCTCCCGCCCCTCGATGAATCGCTCCACGAGCACCGGCTGGCCGTACTTCTCGAAGATCAGCCGCACGCCGTCACGCAACTCCTCATCGTCGTTCACAACCCGCAGCCCGAACGAGACCGCCTCGTTCTTCGGCTTCACGATCGAGGGATACACCACCTCTCGCGGTATCGGCGCCTCGGGACGGTCCAGCACCGCAAACTCCGGCGTCGGGATACCGTGCTGGCGCAAAATCATCTTGGTCACGACCTTGTCCAGCGCGAGGGAATGCCCCAACGGCCCCGAGGCCACATACGGGATCCCGACCATCTCCAGGATGCTGGGCACGTGGGTGTAGCGCGCCTGGCCCTGCAGCCCGTAGGAGACGTTGAAGACCATGCCGGGCTGCTCGCCCTTGACCACCCGCGGCATGAACTCCTCGAGGCGGTCGATCAGCGCCTTGTCGGCTTCGAAAGCCTTTACCTGGTTGCCGCCGGCGCGCAGCGCGTTCTCCAGCCGCCGGATCGTCCTGAGGCCGATCTTCTCCTGGTTGGGCGCGCCGAAGAGATTGATCACATGCCGGCTGTCGCGGTTGTAGACGATCGCTACTTTCATCGTCGGGACCCCTCCTTTCGGTCAGGCGTCGGAACTCGGTCAGGCGTCCGAACGCCGGCGCCCAGGCAGGCGCCGGGAACCCGCCGACGCTCCGCCAGCGCGGCGGCAGCACCTGTGAGACCATCTTCGATCCGGCATAGACCCATTAGACATACACCCGTTAGACGCACGGCGCGGCAGAAAGTTGCGCCGTACCGTGTCCGGCTCACGCCGACGGTGGAGCGGATCAGCATCTCGGCAGTCTGATCCGCGACCCGAGGCGCGATGCAGGTGCCCGGGCGGCCGGATCGGGGGGATCGCGAAACTTCCGGCTCTCTGGTGCGTCTACTGCTTGACCCCAAGTGCAAGCGGCTGCGAAGCCGAGAACGAGGAGCAACCAATGGCAACAAAGACCGCTGCGGCAACGAACGACACCGCTTTGACCGAGACCGGGTCGGCCCAGACCGGTTTGGAACTCGAGACCGCACGGGGCGTCACCCACATCGCTGATGAGGTCGTGGCGAAGCTCGCCGGCCACGCCTGCCGTGAGATCGCCGGTGTCGCCGGGATGGGGGCGACGTTCCGACGCCTGCTGGGTCGTGTCCGGATCGGTGAGGAACCGCTCTCCCAAGGCGTCCACGTCGAGGTCGGGAAGAAGGAGACCGCCATCGACGTCGTGATCGTCGTGCAGTACGGCTACTCGATCCCGACGCTCGCCAAGGAGGTTCGCGACAACGTGGTCGTGCGCGTCGAGTCGGCCACGGGCCTTGTGGTCAAGGAGGTCAACATCGAAGTCGACGACCTCAGGTTCGAGAACGAGCACGAGACCTCGTCACGCGTCGAGTAGGGGCCCGCCGGCTCGGGTCCCGGCAACAACGCCGCCGGAGTGCCGCTCATGGATCCCTATCACACCTCCAAGACGCCCGCGATCAGCCTGCGGGTGATCGGCCTGGTCGTGGCCGGCATCGTGCTGCTGGCGGCCGCGCAACTCCTGCTGCTCTCCTTCGAGGTCGATCCGCCGCTGTCCCGCGCCGCGGTCGACGATCTCGACCGATGGGTGCGAGGAAGCCCCTCGACGGGCACCGGGATCTTCGTCGGCATCGCCCTGGTGCTGTTGGCGCTCGGGGGCATGTGGAAGTTCGGCCGGATGTTCGGTACCGGGGGCCGCGTCCTGACGACGCGCCGGCGGCGAGGCTGGACAAAGCTCGACAGGATCACCCTCGAGGACGCCATCGAGCGGCAACTGGAGGCCATCGACCGCCGCAACGACGTCCACGTGCGCATCAATCGCCGCGGCCGGGTGAACGTGCGGCTGGTAACGCCCGACCCTTCGACGATCGGGCCGGTCCAGGAGATCCGTGACGCCATCGACGAGCAGTGCACCTCGCGGGCACTGCCGTGCCGGTCCGGGCGGATCACCGCCACGACACCGAGGCGCATGACGCGCCGCCGCCAGGTCCGCTAGCCATGACGCTGCTGCGCAGAACCGCGAGCCTGGCGGGAATCGCCGCCGCCGGCGCCGTTGGCCTGCTGCTGGTCCTGGAGATCACCGGAACCATCGGCAGCGAGTGGCGGCACCGCCTCGGCGACGCCATCGACACAGCCGC
>JAPONU010000341.1 GCA_026713745.1 bacterium | reverse complement strand
TCGGGATCGGCGACCGTGATGCCGGCATTCGCCTTGCACTCCTGACCGCCGAACTGGAACGTGCACGACGACAGGACCTCGTCAAGGGGAGTGCTTCGGAAGGGTCGCACGATGCGGGATTCGAAGCTCATGGCTCCCGGATCTCCGCCGGGTCGAGGTCTACGTCCGCCACGAGCCGCCCGGTCCAGTCGGAACTGTACGGCTTGCTGGCGAACTCGAAGCTTACGGGCTCGTGCGAGAGCATTCCCTCGAAGGTGGCGTCGTCGCCAGCGAGCCGGCCGAATCCTGCGGGGACCTCAACATCCAGTGAGATCGGATCGCGTGCCCTCTCGTCGTCGAGGATGTGGTAGCGGAGCCTGACTGTTGCCGACGACTCGTCGCCCTCAAAGTGCTCGCTGAGGGAGACCACGGCGCGCCCGACGACGCGTATCGTGCCCGCGCCCGCCTGCTCCGCCCGGTGAGGCAACTCGATGCTCACCGGGCGGATGTCCGAGGGTGGTGCCGACGCTCCCGTTCCGATTCCTCGGAGGATTCGCCGCATCAGGCTGTCGAAGAGGTCAAGCCGGATGTCCTCGGGCGGGCGTTCGGGAGGGGTGAGACTCCTTTGGAACTCGCGCACGCGGCCACCAATCCGCTTGATGACGGCGTGGGCGATCGCAGCATTCTCACCGTCGGTTGCATCGTCGCTCGCCGTGGTCCGCCAGGCGTCATGGCCCATGGGCTCGGTGTCGCGGAGGGCATCGTTGATCCCGTCGTCGGCAATGAAGACGCCGCGAACGCAGGGCCGGTTCTTGCTCCCCCGCCGCGGGGTGGGCAGGTACTCCACGACCATCCGCGGCTTGCGCACGAGGGCCACGAGACTCCGATGGTCGATCCCTTCGTCGTTCTGCGAGCCGGTCTGCTCCGGGTACGACCAACCCTCCGGGTCGGCCACGATCCCCAGCGATCCGAGACGATGAGACGAGGTGCCCAGTTCGTAGCGGCGCGCCGTCATCGTGGCGTTGTCCTGTGGGATCGTTGCCCACTCGTAGGCGTCGATGAAGCTGTTCAGCACTGGGTCGGTGCGCGGTCTGGGGTGGAGCCGACCGCCGTAGCCGTCGACGACGGCGTCGAAGTCGTCCTCCTCCAGTGCCGGCCACCAGTTCCGCTCGATCGCGGTGACGAGGTCGTACTCGTTGACCGTCGGCTCAACGAGGAGGAAGGTTGTGCCGAGCAGCTCGGGCTCCTCGGGATGCCGCACCGCGAGGCCGAGGGATCCAGCGACGCTGTCGGCCGCCTCGTTCTCGAAGGGGCGGACCGTGCCATCCGATTTGCGCTCTCCGAACCGGGCGAAGCCGGTGAAGCTGTCGCCGTGCAGATCGTGCTGACCCCAGTACGTCATGCCCATGAGTCGGCGGGTGATCCCTGGATCGTCGGGGCGCTCCTCGAAACAGGTGTAGACCAGAACCGCTCGAACGGCCGAGCCCCGTATCAGCCCGGCCTTGCCATAGCCGTACGATCCTCCCTCACCGCTGGTCTTCGGCGTGTAGCCCAAGGTGCCGAGCGCCAGGTAGAGCTTGGACTTGGCCGCTTGCCATGCGCCGTACATGCCGGAGGCGGCACTCTCCTCGATGACCAGGTAGGGCAGCGGCGATGCGTCCTCTAGGCGGTCGAGGCAGTCGGAGGCCCGTAATCCTATTCGCCGTCTGTCGACGGAGGATGCCCGCTCGGCCGCCTCGCGCAGGCCGAGCCGATCGATCAGCCGGCGCTTGTCGTCACCGGATGCCGACTCGTAGCGGAAGAGGATCTCGAACGGGGGGGGGTCTCTGGCCGCGTCCAGGTCTCCCGCAACTCGATCGCGGCGTCCCACGAGTTCTGGATGGCCTCGCGCGCCAAGACGGTAGCGTCGTCGGACGGAGCGCCGATTTCCATGACGCCGGGCTTCTTCACGTTCACATTGCGGAACAGTCTTGACAGATCACCCGCCGATCCGCTGCGGTTCGGGTCGGGCTGCTCCCATTCCCAGCGGGGTTCAGGCAGGGGCGGCGCGGCGCCGGGCAGACGTGGAGCGCTCATGAGGATGCGAACCGGGGAAGCTTCACGAGCGATGAAGTGTAGTCGTTGTCCCGAATCGGCGTGAGCCGGCACACCGGCAGGGAGCACTCAACACGGAGCCACCACCGCGAGGCGGGACATGTAGGAGTTGAGTCGTCCCCGTCGCTGCTATCGATCCGAAATCGAACACGCATGTAGTAGCGTTGCCGCGTCACATCGCTTCTTGGGGGCAGGTCGAAGTGGCCGCGGCAGTAGCGGCCGGCTGTCTCGTAGGCGCCGGCAGGCTGCCTCGCCTCCTCGAAGCTCGTATCTCATGGGATACACTGAGGCTCGATGCTGGAGGTCCAGCAGACCGAGGCGTATGCCCGCTGGTTCCGGCGACTCCGGGACACGCGGGCACGAGCGCAGATCAACGTGCGCATCCGGCGGCTCTCGTTGGGGAACCCCGGCGACGCACGGCCGGTCGGCGAAGGCGTGTCGGAACTCCGCATCGACTATGGACCCGGCTATCGGGTCTACTTCGTGCGCCGGGGACGGTCCCTGATCGTCCTGCTCGCCGGCGGCGACAAGGACAGCCAGGACCGGGACATACGACGAGCGCTGGAACTCGCGAACAGCCTGGAGGAGGGAACAGAGTGAAAGAAGCCGAAACCCGGCCGTGGGACGCGGCCGAGCATTTGCAGAGCGACGAGGACAACGTCGCCTACCTCGAGGCGGCTCTCCAACAGGACGACCCCCAACTCGTGGCGGCCGTTCTCGGCGACATCGCCAGAGCCAAAGGGATGACCACGGTTGCCCAGGACGCCGGACTGGGAAGAGAGAGCCTCTACAAGTCACTGTCTGCGAGCGGCAACCCCGAGTTCGGCACTGTGCTCAAGGTCGTGCGTGCGCTGGGGCTCAGGCTCCGCGTCGCGACCGCGTAGGACACCGGTCGTCCCGCAGCTGGCCCTGCTCGTCCTCGATCGCGTCGCCCGACGCGCCTTCGACGCCTGGCCTATGGGCCGCCGCCGGTGCGGATCCCGGGGTGCTGCGACGGCTCCCGGCGATCCGGGCCAGTTCCTCGGGCGTGAAGTCCCGGTTCTCGAACTCGAGAGCGATCCGCTCCATCTCCTCGGGACTGAGGGAGTCCTTCTTCACGCGTTTCATGGTTCTCCTCCAGTCTGCCGGTGCTATCGAAGGTCGGCGCGCAGTCTCCCCTTCTCAACCACCGCCTCGCCGTCGAGGGTGACGGTGCAGTTGCGCATGGGCAGGTCGAAATGGCCCCGGCAGAAGCGCCCGGCGGTCTCGTTGGCACCGGTGGAGTACACGACGTTGCCGGCGAAGGCCCGCAGCTCGGTGCCGTTGAGGTCCGCCTTGTCCCACATGGCGAGCGCCTCCCAGCGGGCACCGGGGTTCATGCCCCAGCCGACGTGGCTGACCGCGTACGCCTCGGGCTCGGAGAAGGACGCCATGTAGGACTCCATCAGGGCGCCGTCGTGGCCGTCGCCCTCGATCGAAACGATGTAGTCGTCCACGATGCGCAGCCTGACAGGGTCCCTGATGTACTCCTTGAAGGTGAGGTTCACGTCGCCGGGCGACAGAACCAGCGTGCCGTTGACGGTCTGCGCCGCGGGGAACGCCAGCACCAGCCCGCCGGGCCAGTGGGCGATCGTGCCGGGCTCGGTGCACCACCCGTGCGAGCCCGCCCGGACGGCGCCCGCCAGATCCACCCGCAGGTCGGTGCCGGCGGCGCTGGTGATGGCCATCTCCCCGGCGGAGCGCAGCAGCGCCACTCCGTGCGCCACACGCTCGGCCAACGCCGGGTCGTGCGGCCAGCGCTCAGCGTTCTCGGGGTGTTCGGCGGAGATCATCAGCACCCGGGGGCCGCCGGCCAGGATCTGGCCCAGTTCGGGGGCGTGCAGCAACCCCTCGGCGGTGCAGTCCACGACGAAGTCGGCCGCCGCCAGGGCGGCGATGGCCGCCCGGTGCCCGTCCAGGGCCACCGAGGCCCCGGTGGAGCGGATGGGAACCGGCCCGGGATTGGCCGGCGTCGGCATGCGCACCTCCGCGGTGGCCGCGCCCGTCGACTCCAGGGCCAGGCGGGCAGTCTCGGTGATCAGCGGGTTACTGGCGGCCTCGGTCAGCAACACCGCCACCTCGCCGGGCCGCAGGTTGCACGCCGCGAACTGCTCGGCGTAGCGCTGCACCCAGCGCCACTCGGTGGCGGGCGTGTTCATGTCGACGTCACCGCTCCATTGTGGCCGACCGCGGGCCGGCCCAGAAACTCCGCCACGAGTCGATTGAACCGATCCGGCGCCTCAGCAGGGGAGAGATGGCCGACGCCATCGAGCACCTCGAGCGTGCTGTGGGGCAGCCCGGCCGCCAAGGCCTCGGCGTACGCCAGCGGGGTCTCCCGGTCGGCCTCGCCGACGATGATCAGCACGGGGCAGTCGATGTCGCCGAGTTCTCTTCGCACGTCGTGGGTCGGCAAGCACTCCACGGCCGCCCGGAATCCGCCGGTGGTGATCCGGCCGAACGAGGCCACGAGTCGGCCGCGGACTTCCGGTTCGAGCGGGGTGGCGCAGATGGCGTCCAGCACGCTGCCGGCGAAGTCGACCGGAGCGAGGCCGCGCTCGATCGGTCCGAGCCGGGTGGCCCTCCAAGCCTGCGGGCTCGTGCCGTCCAGTCCGAAGGCGGGGCTCGTGCCGGCGAGTACCAGGCGGCGCACCCGGGAGGGGTGACGGATCGCCGCGTGGAGAGCGTGCATCCCGCCGAAGGACAATCCCACGAGGTCGGAGGCTTCGATCTCCAGGGTGTCGAGCAGGCCGGCGAGGCTGTCGGCCACGGCGGGGAAGGTCAACTCCGCCGGGGGAGCGGAGGCCCCGTAGCCGGGCATGTCCCAGGCGATGCAGCGGAAGCGGTCGGCGAGGGCGTGCAACTGCAGATCCCAGGCCGTGCGGCTGCCACCCAGGCCGTGCAGGAACACCACGGGCGGCCCGGCGCCGGCCTCCCGCCAGGCGATCGGATGCCGATCCTGATCGATCATCCCGGTACGGTCGCCTCCTGCACACCGCCATTGTGCGCCCTCCACGACGCAGAGAGCAACAGCGCCAATGCCGGAGACCTCGGAGACCGAGCCGGTATACTCCGCGCCCACGGGGGACGGATCGCAACACGACGAGGACCGAACGCGGCGCACCTGAGACCGCCGAGCATGACGATCGAGGCACTGTGAGCCCCACGTATACCTTTACATCCGAGTCCGTCACCGAGGGCCATCCGGACAAGATGGCCGACCAGATCTCCGACGCCATCCTCGATGCGCTGATCGCCAAGGATCCGCGCAGCAGGGTGGCCTGCGAGACGTTTCTCACCTCCGGCCTGTGCGTGGTGGGTGGCGAGATCCGCACCGAGGCGTGGGTCGACATCCCGGCGATCGTCCGCGAGACCATCTGCGGGATTGGCTACGACCGCAGCGACGGCGGGTTCGACGGGAAGACGTGCGGTGTGCTTCTGGCCATCGGTGAGCAGTCCGAGGCCATCGCCGAGGCGGTGGACCGCGGCGAGCCGGACGATCTCGACGGCATCGGCGCCGGCGATCAGGGGCTGGTGTTCGGGTTCGCCTGCAACGAGACCGCGACTCTCATGCCGCTGCCGATCCACTTGGCGCACCGTATGGCGGAGCGTCTGGCCGAGGCCCGCCGTGCCGACACACCCCCCTACCTGCGCCCCGACGGCAAGACGCAGGTGAGTGTTCGATACGAAGGGGTCGAGCCGGTCACCGTCGAGGCGGTGGTCACCTCCACGCAGCACTCCACCTGGATCGACCCCACGACGATACGCGACGACGTCTGCGAGCAGGTCATCCGGCCGGTGCTCGCGGAGGCGGCGGAACGCAGCGGCGGGCGCCTGAACGTGGAGGATCCGGAGATCCTGGTGAACCCGGGTGGCCTGTTCATCAAGGGTGGACCCGACGCCGACGCCGGTCTCACCGGGCGCAAGATCATCGTGGACAGCTACGGCGGGATGGCCCGTCACGGCGGTGGGGCCTTCAGCGGCAAGGATCCCACCAAGGTCGACCGCTCGGCCTCGTACGCGGCCCGCTGGGCGGCCAAGAACCTCGTCGCCGCCGGCGCTGCGGCCCGCTGCGAGATCCAGGTCGCCTACGCCATCGGCGAGCCACAGCCGGTGTCGCTGATGGTCGACACTTTCGGCACCCACCACGTCGACGCTGCCCGGCTGGCACCGGCGGTCCGCGAGGTGTTCGATCTGCGGCCGGCCGCCATCATCCGCGATCTCGACCTGCTGCGGCCCATCTACGGGGCCACCGCCTCCTACGGCCACTTCGGCCGCGAGGGCGAGGCGTTCACCTGGGAACGCACCGACCGGGTCCACGAGCTGCGATCGGAACTCGGCCTCTGAGCCGGACGCCGTCCCGGCCGCAGCCAACCGATCCCGGACCCACGCCCGCCCGCAGTCCGCGGGTCGTGCGGGTGCTGACCGACGTGGTCGCCGTGGACCGCGAGTTCGACTACGAGGTCCCCGAGGCTTGGCACCGGGACGGCCGGGCCGCCCGGCTCGGCGTCGGAACGATGGTGCGGGTGACGCTGCACAACCGCCGGGTCGGCGGTTGGGTGACCG
>JAPONU010000340.1 GCA_026713745.1 bacterium | reverse complement strand
CGGCGCGGGCGCGTTCGGCGGCTGCGGCGGCGGCCTCCTGGTCGGCGCGGGCGCGTTCGGCGGCTGCGGCGGCGGCTTGTTCGTCGGGGTCGGGTAGCGGGGTGTCGGTGTGGGGGTCACAGAAGCGCAGGCGGTGCCCTTCGGCGTGCAGGGTGAGGTCGAGGGTGTCGCTGTGGCCGCTGGGGCGGCCGCGGCGGTCGGCGGTCACCGCGATGGGCTGCCAGCGCCGGCCGGCGCGGCGGTCGCCCTGGAGGATGGGGGTGTAGAGGTCGCCGCCGGAGGGGTCGAAGCGCCAGTACTCGCTGACGCCCATGGCGAGGTACTTCGCGGGTTTCTCCTCGAGGTCGACCTTCGCGGTCTTCTCCGAGGCGATCTCCAGCACGAACGCCGGCGGGGCGCCGACCTCCCAGACGCGGTAGCTGATGGCCAACTCCAGTTGTTCGGGGTTCACGCCGAAACAGACGAACACGTCGGGCGCCAGGACGATGTCGGGGTCGCCGTTGCGGTAATAGACGTTGCGGTCCTCGCCGACCCAACAGTCCCGGCGCGGCGCGTACCAAGCCCGCAGGGCGCCGAAGGCCGCGTACCGCGCCATCGCGTGCTGCCCCGATTCAGGCACCGTCGGGGTGGCTGGGTAGGCCACGTCGGGATCCAGTTCGGACAGAATGGTCACGTCCACCTCCCGGCGGCTCTCGCTGCACCTCTCACCTCCGATCCTACCGCACCCACCCCGCCCCCTCAGAGTCCATAATACAGCACATATCAGGAAACATCTCGTAAGTTCTGCGCTGACGGGTCCCGGCCGGGCTCCGGTGTCTGCGCTGACGGGTCCCGGCCGGGCTCCGGTGTCTGCGCGGACGGGTCCTGGCCGGGCTCGTCGGTGTTCGGTTCCGGAACACGCCCTCCACCGCGCCGCGAATCCCCGACGCCATCGCGGACGCCCACTACGCTGAGCGACACATCGATCCTCGACGCACCCCCGGCAAGGGAGACGCAGCGTGACCAGACTCCGGCGCGTATTCACAGTGCTCAGCGTGCTCGCGGGGGCCTTGGTGCTCCCAGCGGCTCCCGCCGCAGCGCAGGACGGGGACAAGCCGCCGCCGCCGCTCACGGTGTTCGTCCTCGTCAACGCAATGACGAACGCCGAGCGCGCAGGCGCCGACGACGAGGAGTGGCAGGTACGGATTTCGGTGAGGCCGCTCGGCAACTGCACGCCCACCCGCGGCCCCGGCCTCCACGAGACGCACTGGCTCGACGCCGGCGACGAGGCCGGCACCTCGCTCAGCCTCAACGAGTGCGTCTTCAGGCTGGCCGCCGAAGTGCGCGACAGCTCGCTCGGCCGGCCGTGCCGGTTCACGCCGCAGATGGCGTGGGGCGCCGACCCCGGCGACAGCGAGTACCTCGACGGCCCCCTGCTCACATCCGACCGGCCCGACGGGGCGTCGCGGCTCTCCATCCGGCGCAAGCCCGGCAGCGGATGCGCCGCGGAGAACCGGACACACTTCGTTGTCCGCGGCGGCGACATCGTGGAGGCGGTCGCGGGCGACCCCTCCGGGGACGGACTGCTCGCCCTCGCCCGGCGCGCCGCCGAACTCACCACCTTCGCGGTGCGCGTCGAACCCGACCCAACGCCCGGCACCGTCGGCCCAGTGGGCTGCGACCGGGCAACGAACGTGCCGGTGCGCGCTGACGGCAGGCGATCCTCCGCCATCCTGCGCGACGACGTCGCCGGCAGCGGACCGTGCCCGCTGCGGGCGACGATACTCACGGCGCCGGCACCGTTCGAGGCGCCCGAGGGCAGCAGCGTCGGCTTCGACGGCGGCGGTGCCAACATTCTCGTCGACCTCAGCCGGCTGGTGCGCCTGCGGCCGATGCGCATCACCATCATCCAGGACACCACCGGCTCGTTGAACCGGGGCGCCGTCTCCTACGCCATCGAGCGCGCCTGCGGCGACGTGACGGTGCGGTCGACGCCGCCGGCCGGAGCCTCGTCGCAACTCTACGAAGGTCGCTATACGGTGCACGCCCCGCACGTGGCCGTCTTCGGCCCCACCGCCACGTACCCCGTCGGCGCCGCGAGCGCCACGTCGACGAACGTCGTGGGCTGCTCGGTGACCGTGACGGTCTCCGATGTGCCCGCCGGCTGCAGCGTCGCCGTGGGGACCAGCCGGACGATCACGTGGACAGCCGCTGACGCCCCGGCGGGCTTCGACTTCGAGTTCGCCATCAACTGCGGTGACGGCAGGCCGGGCAGCGGGGCGGACCCCGGCAACGCCGACGCCGCAACCGACGCCGACGTGCGGGTTGACGCCGACGCCGACGTGCGGGTCGTGGCCCGAAAACTCGCCGACGGGCGGATCGAGTTCGGGCTGCAGCAGCTCTCCGGCATCACCTGGAGCGACCGCAAGCTGCCGCGCGCCCGGTTCTTCCCCACCGGCGCACGGGTCGGACGCTGGCTTGCGAGTTCGGTGCTCACGGTGAATCCCGGTGCGACGACCGGCACCGCGTCCGCCGAGCGGTTCGAGCTTCGGATCGTGGCCCGCCGCCTGGCCGACGGCCGCGTTGAGTTCGGGGTGCAGGAACGCCACGGCGGCTCGTGGGGCGACCGGCGCCTGCCGCGGGCGCGGTTCTTCCCCGCCGGGGCGGACGTGGGCCGCTGGCTGCACGCGTCGCCTCTGACTCTCGGCACCTGAGCCGCCGCCCGTACTCGCCCTTCCCGGCGGTGCCCGGCGCCGCCGCCGGGCTGTCGCCGGGCCTGCATCGAGGCCGGCCTCGACGGTTGACGCGCTCTCGCCGGGGCCGGCCCGCCGGCGGGGCGGCGACGATGAGGTGGCGGGCCGCGGTGGCCGGACTCCGGGCGGGCGGGGCTATCCGCCGTTCGGCGCGCGGCGACAACTACGCTGAGGCGACCGACGGGTAGTCTCAGAGCCGGATCAGCGAGTCCGGCAAGGAGGGCGAATCGTGCTGCATCTCCGGTATCTCATTAGGCCGCTCACCGTCGTGGCGCTCGCCGCGACGGCCCTGTCGCTCGCCGCGGGCTCCGCGTCGGCCCAGGACCTCAAGGTCTTCACCTTCACGAACGCAGAGGAGGTAGGTTCCGACTGGGAGGTTCGCGCCAGCGTCGAGTCGTTCGGCGGCTGCGGGGTCAGCGACGGCCGCGACGGCGGCACCTCGGGTTGGCTCCAGCGGGACGACCAGTGGGGCATCGTCCTCGATCTGGACTGCTCGTACACCATCACCGCCGTGGCCCGCAACGAAACAGCGCCTGCGGTGGGCACCGACCAGAAGAACTATCGGGGGATGGTGTGCAAGGCCGAACTGGGCTGGGGTGCTGAAGGCACGGCTACCGAACTGCGGACGCGGAGCGACGACCGGGGAACAGAGACCGACGTCTCGGTCACGGTC
This sequence comes from bacterium, assembly GCA_026713745.1. Classification (GTDB taxonomy): domain Bacteria; phylum Actinomycetota; class Acidimicrobiia; order Acidimicrobiales; family CATQHL01; genus VXNF01. The sequence goes on along the minus strand of JAPONU010000340.1, from coordinate 13,490 downwards.
CCCGACGTCGCCGCCGACCGGGTCTGTGACTCCGCCATCGTGGTCACGTTCAACCTCGACCCCGCCACCGTCGTCGAGGATCTGCCCGCCTCCGCCGCCGATTCCGCCCTCGAGGACCGCGCCGAACGGGCCGTGGAGGCCACCGCGTTCCGGGTGACCGTCCGCCCCCAGGACAGCACCAAGAACAAGCGCGGCTGCAACCAGGTACTCGTCTTCGACGTGAAGGGCGGCGACGACGGCAAGGTCGAGAGGCCCCTGCCGGGCATCCCCTCGGGCGTGGACTGCAGCTTCCTGGCGACGGTGACGAGCGCGCCGGCGCCGTTCAACATCGCCAACGCCAGCGGCAAGTCCTTCAACACCGGCACCGCCGGCGGCAACATCAGCGTCGAACTCGCCAGCCTGGTTCGGCTGCCGTGGGGCCGCATCTCCATCGTCCAGGACGTCACCGGCTCCAACAACCAGGGCGAAGTGTCGTACCGGGTGGAACGCACCTGCGCCGGTGCCGACGTCCTGCCGCCGACGATCAGGACCGGCGGCGCGCCGGGCATCTACACGCGCCCCGGCGGTCAGGTCGTGGCGACCCTCGCCGAGGGCCGCTTCACGGTCCACTCCAACAACTTCGCCAACTTCGGCGCGGGCGCCAACTACCTGGCGGTGGCGCGCAGCATGACCTCCAACGCCGTCGACGGCTGCTCGGTGAGCGTTACGGTGCTCGATCCTCCCGCCACGTGCCGGGTGGCGCCGGCGATGACCCAGCGGCTCGAATGGCGCTCCGGATCACCCTTCGACAATTTCGACTTCGAGTTCGACTTCGTGTGCGGCGGCGGATCGCTGCCGACGACCGTCGGCACCGGGGACGAGCTGCCACCGCCGGTCACCCCGTCCCCGCCAGCGGCCGGCGACTCGACCGGGACGTCCACCGATACGTCCACCACGACGACCGCTCCCGATCCGGCGACCGACACGGTGCGCCTTGTGGCCCGCCTGCTGGAGAACGGGAAGATCGAGTTCGGGCTGCAGCAGTGGCAGCACGACGGCGACTGGAGCGACCGGATCTTCCCGAGGGCGCGGCTCTACCCGGCTGACACCGCCGTCGGCCGCTGGCTGGTGAGTTCCGCGATCACCCTCAGCGTGTCCGACTCGGCCAGCGCCTTCGCCGACGACACCCACGTCCGCATCATCGCCCGCAAGCTGTCCGACGGCCGGGTGGAGTTCGGCCTGCAGCAGAGCGACGACGGCGGCAGCACCTGGGGCGAGCAGATGCTGCCCACGCGCCGCTACTTCCCGGCCTCGGCGACCGCGCTCCGCTGGCTCGGCAGCTCCAACATCACGATCGACGGCTAGTCCCCCTTACTCCCTCCAGCCCACAGCGCCGGTCGCCGGACGAACATCCGGCGACCGGCTGCGCTAAGCGGTGAGGCAACGATCCGTGCTACGGCCGACCCGTCCGGAACACAGAGCAGTTGGCTGAAGCCTTGGGCCAGAGCGTCGAGACACTGCAGCGAGCGACTGGGCCGGTGGCACCACTGAAACATCTGGCGCTAGTGGAGGGCGTGGTAACACGCGGTGCAGGAGGCGGTGCGTCGTTCGGCCTGAAGACGAGGGGGCAGATCGGCGGACGATTCCTCTTCTGTCGCGCCCTTGCCGAAGCGATATCCAGCCACGGGGACGCGCTCGTCACCAAGGGCGACACCGAACGGCAGCAGTGCAACCGATCCGGTGTGACAGCAGTGCAACCGATCCGGTGTAGGGCCAACCCCGCTGCATTCAGCGGAGTTCCGGGGCCCGGTGTTACCCGGTGACCCGGATGTTGGCCGGTCGCGAGATGCGCGCTGTGGCGCTGGCGGCGACGAGAGTGATCCTGACGGTGCCGCTTCGGACCCCCCGGATCGACGCCACCGAACCCTGGACGGTCACGTCGATGAGCCGGTTCGGGTCGGTGTGATCGTAGATCACGTCGAATCCGGTGGCGGCCTCGGAGAAGTGCCTGCTGAGGTCGATGGAGACGGTCTGCCCGACCGCCACGAACAGTTGTGGGCGGTCCCCGACCGTTCTCAGCAGTACTTGCGAGGCGGTCTTCACCGAAACCGTGAATCCGTACCTCACGCTGCCGGCGTCGTTGGTGGCCGTCACCGTGATCGTGGAGGTGCCGAGGGCATCCCCCGAGAAGCTCACGACCCCGGCGACGTCCATCGAGACCGCGACGTTGGCGGGCGCTGACGAGGCCACTGCCCAGCCCTGGACGATCCCGCTGAAGTAGGGACGCACGCTCACGGTCCGGGAGTTTCCGACGATGAGGGTCTGGGCGGGAATGGGGCTGGACAGTGCGGGTGGCGTGGTGACCGGTTCGGTCACCAACGAGTAGAGGGGCTGGTCGTCCGGCGGCGGGGTCTGGGCGGGCAGTTCCTCGGTGGGCACGCCCGGTGCCAGAGGCGTGTCGGCGGGCCATTCCTCCGCAGGAACGAACGGTGCCCGAGGGGCGGGCGGCGGAGGAGGCGCGGGCGGAGCCGGGGCGGTCGGAGGAGGCGCGGTCGGCGGCGGCGCGGCCACCTGGCTCCGGTCGGCGGCCGTGTTCACCCGAACCGTGAACGTCTGGGTCGCAATGCCGCCCGGGCCCGAGGCCGTCACCGTGACGCTGGCAGAACCGCGGGACACCGGCGACACGATCAGGATGTCTGGCGGTGACACGCCGGCCGTGGCCACGCTCGTGTCGGACGAGGTGGCGGTGAAGCCGTTCACCGGGCCGCTGAAGAATCCTGCTGTGAACAGGGCGTGCGCATAGCCGCCCGCGTCCATTCTCAGTTCCGCCATGGTCCCCACCGCGACCGGCGGCGGACCCGAAGGTGCCGGCGGCGGCTCCTGCTCGGCGGCCGTCGGGGTCGCCGGTTCCGTGGCTTCGAGCGATGCAGGCGTTTCGGCATTCGCCGAGCCAGGGGCGGGCGGCGCGATCGTGTCGGCGGTCGCGGGTGGGGCCTCGGCGGCGGGCGGGGCCTCGGCGGCGGGTGGGGCCTCGGCGGCGGGTGGGGCCGCAGCCTCCGTCGTGGGCGCCGGGGCACCATCGCCGCCGGCCGGTTCGCCGCCGCCGTCGTCCCCTCCGCATTGGGCTACCAGCAGCACACCGGCCGCCAGCGTGGCGACGAGGCGGGCATTCCACGTGAGCGACCTTCGCCGGACCGCGGGGCCCTGCGACGCAAGACAGCGCCGCGCGATACCAACCCCGACTGGGGTTGCACGGTCACCGGCCGCACGTGCCGATCCCGCCGCACGTACCGATCTCGAGGCGGCGACCACGTGCTCGAAACTACCCGGCGCCGCGCACCGGCCGTGTGATGCCAGGACTCAATCGCCGCCGACGCCTCACCACTTCCCAGCCTCTGCCGCCGCGCCGCGCCGGCGAGGAAGATCCACCATCACGATCGACGACTAACCCCACCGAACTCCAACGGTCCGCTGTGCCGGCCGCTGCCCCGAGGACAGCCGGTGCCCCGGGATGGCGGTGAACGGGGAGGGGGCCGTGGGGGCCACCGCCGAGGGTTGGGTGGAGATCACCGAGATGGGCGTGCTCACCAGCCAGCGAGAGGCCACCGGGGACGGCGGGGCCGTCGCCGGCTACTTCATCTGGATGTGACATCGGTGGGATCTATGTAGGTGACTAGCCAAAACCGGGGTTGACCTGTGGGAACACTGCTGCTGCCCAATAGTCGGCAATTACATCGCTTCGTGATATTGGGGGGTCTGATGCTGTCGGAGGGTTCCGGCTATTCGATGACGTTCTGTGACACCATTGTTCGCGTCGCGCCGGTGTCGAAAAGTGCCGTGAACCCGTGAATGTCCCCCGATTCGTCGCTCTCTGGGGGTATTGGGAGTTTGACAGTGACCTCTATCAGGATTTGGCGGTTTTGGATCTCGCGGCCGAAAGTTGGCATCAGCCTGGCCTAGTCGAACGCGAGCGCGAGGACGCCGAGTTCGGCGGGGGGCTCGCCGATTTCCTGGATAGAGAAGTTCCCGAGGCCCCACTCGTCGACGCCGTGCCAGTAGGCGTCGTCGTAACTGTCGTGCACCTGGACGAGTTTGCCGTCGTGCAGGAGCGCGACCTTGCCGGCGTGGTCGCGTTCGAGATCCTCCTGGTACTCTGCCACGTAGGCGTCGTAGTTGGCTGCTGTCTGGTCGGGGCTCATCTCGTGTCCTCCTTATCGTCGCTAGTCGTTGCCTTTAGCCGTTACGTGCATCCCTGTCAAGGGTAACGCGCCGTTTTGGAGCCCGTCCAAGCGCGGCGAGTTTCTTGGGCTTGCGTCGCTCACTACCCGCCAACACCCCCACCGAACCTGCGGGTCCGACAGATGGCGAACAGATCGACGGGCACGAGCCGCGCAGCCGCGGACCCGGACACCGCCACGCACACCACCGCCCCACCAGCGACCACCACGCCCCGACCGCCGGCACCGGCAGCCCAAGCACATCGCGCCACCCGTCCCCTCAGGGAACTGGGCCGCCAGCGTTCTGGAGCGCAATGTCCTCTACCCGACCCTGCGATGGCTAGCCTCCGTCGCAGGCACACCGAATCACCAACTGATGAGGGAGGGAGACGTGGAGGACAGGGGCGTCTTGTCCGCTCGCATCCGTGCGGCGTTCGACGGCTGCTACGAGGCACAGCGCGCCGCCGCTCTGTCCGGCGTGCCTGTGTCCACGGTCTATCTCTGGGCGCGCCAGCAACTCGTCGAGCCGTCCGTGTCGCGGCGGCGAGTGAAGCTCTGGTCCTACGCGGACCTCATGGCGCTACGGGTGGTCTACTGGTTGCGGCATCCCAAGCAGAGCCAGAACCGGAGGATCGCCGCCAGCCCCATGCCGCGGGTTCGTGAGGCTCTGGCCGAACTCGAGAATCTAGGACTCGACATTTGGGACGACAGGTCGGGCGCGGCCTACTCGCCCCTGCACGTCGATGCTGCGGGCAAGATCTGGGTGCACGCCGACGGAATCCCCGCAACGAGCCGTCAGCAGGGCATTGCCGACTTCCTCGACTTGCTCGGCCCCTTCGCGGTTGGCCAGCTGAAGGGCCCCGATCTTCTGCGGCCACGACCGTCCCTCCGGATCATCCCCGGCAAGCTGTCGGGCGAACCCCATCTGGCGGGCTCACGAATCACGACCCAAGCCGCTGCAGCGCTCTACGAGCACATCCCCGATGTGGCGCAGATCGCAGATCTCTATGCGGGCTTCGAAGTCGGAATCTTCGAGGAGGCCATCCAGTTCGAGCACTCGCTCGCGGCCTGATGCGGTTGCCCCTGGACGAGAACTTCCCCGAACCAATCCTCGAGGCGCTCGAGCGCTGGATGGGCGACATCCAGTTGCTTCCCCTGCGCACGATTGACCCGCGACTAACTGGACTCGACGACCGCAGGCTGCTCATCGGTCTCAGTCAGTTGGGTTTCGAGGGGCTCGTGACGCTCAACTACAAGATGCTCCGGAATCCGAGCGAGTTGGCCGCGGTGCTCAAGACAAGAATGACGATATTCGCGATCGACGGTGTCGGCCACGATCCCATACGGGCGACCGGGGCGCTGCTCCTGGATCTGCCTCCAGCTGTGGCGGCAATGCGGGCGGGTGGCTCGGGGGTTTTCTGGCTGCGACCTCGATCACCTAAGCCCCACGATCCGTGGGAACTCTTCAAGACCGCGGCAGAGAGGCGGAACGACGACGCAGCAAGTCTCTACGAGTCGCTCAAGGTCTCCGACGACGAGATGGAAACCGCCGTTCTCGCAAGCGGAGGTTCGAACGCCGCCGAGGGCTAGACGAACTGCACGTTGCGGGGCGGTGAGACGGTCAGGGGCTCGCCCCAGCAGCCGGTGCTGCCGTCGGCGCGCAGCCCGCACGACTGGTCCTCACCCGCATTGATGGCGGTGAACGGGGAGGGGGCCGTGGGGGCCACCGCCGACCACGTCATCTGGATGTGACATCGGTCACACCCTCTGGTCGGTCCGGCCCGGGGGCCCCGGCGGCGGCGCTATAGCCCGTTGACCTGGACTTTTGGAGACGCCGCTAGCCGAGCGGCCGCGGGGATCTGAGGTCTTTTCAACTTGAATCGACAATCTTTCATACAACTGTTGCTCTACCGTCGTAGACAACCTATAATATGTCCCGTAGCAATAAAGAGCGGCACGGCCGGCAGCCGGGTCGCCCGGGGGAATGTTCGAGAGGGGGGTGACGGGCAGATGGGCAGCGATCCGAAGCGCATCGCACCATCCGATTCCGGCGCTGCGGTTTCGGGGTCGACCGGCGCCGCGCCCGCTGGCGGCGCTGTGGTTTCGGGGTCGACCGGCGCCGCATCGGCTGGCAGTGACCAGGCGTGTGCGGCACGAGACCGCGAGTGGGCGGTGCTGGGTGAGTGGTTGGCGTCGCCGCCTGCCTTGCTGCACAAGGTCGACGTGGAGGTCCTGCAGGAGCGTTTGGCGTTCATGGGCCGGGCGCGGTCCTCACTGGCCGCCGCGGAGGCCGACGTGGTGGCCGAGATCGCCCGCCGGGACGGCGACGCCGCCGCGGAGGAGACGTTGTGCCGGGTCCAGAAGCGGTCCCGCTCCGGTGCTCGCAAGGCCGTGAAGACCGCCGCGCAGCTGGGGTGGGCGCCCGGCGTTGCCGAGAAGCTCGCCGACGGCGCCATCACGCCCGAAGCCGCCGGGCTGATCCTCGACGCCGCCGACGGTGAGACGCCCGTCGACCACGGTGCCCTGCTCGACGCCGCCGAGTCCGAGCCCGATGACCTGTTCCGCCGCACCGTGAAGGAGCATGTCAACGAGCGCGCCAGCGAACAGGAACTCCAGCGGCGCCGGGAAGCTCAACGGCGCCGCCGCCGGGCGTCGATCAGTGAGCAGCCCGACGGCATGTTCCACCTCTTCGCCCAATTCGACCCCCTCACCGGCGCGCGAGTACAGGCCGCGCTCATTGCCAAGGCCGACGAACTGTTCCGCAGCGAGGACTCCAAGGACCGCCCCACGGCCCCGCAGCGCTTCGCCGACGCCCTCGCAGACCTCGTCTGCACCGACCACGGCGACGGCGCGCCGGCGGGCACCGAGTTGATCGTGCTGGCCGATTACGACCAGACCCGCGACGCCATCACCAACGCCCGCCTCGCCGACGGCACACGCCTCACCGAAGCCGAGACCCTCGCGATCGCCTGTGACGCGAAGATCCTTCCGGGCATCTTCAACAAACACACCGGAACCCCACTGCTGGGACGCTCACAACGCAAAGTCTCCAAACGGCACCGCAAACGCCTCATTGCCCGCGACGGCGGCTGCATCGGCTGCGGCGCCCACCACCAGATCTGCGAAGTCCACCACCTCGACCACTGGGCCCACGGCGGCAAAACCACCCTCGAGAACACCTGCCTCCTCTGCTGGCGCTGCCACCACATCCGCATCCACCTCCACGGCGAAGAAATCACCCGCCTCCCCGGAGGCAAACTGACTCTCGGGCCACCAGCTGATCCCAACCCCGACAGCCCCCAGCGCCCACCGCCCAAGAACAAGCACCAACCCCACCACCCCCCACCCTCCAGCAGCAGCGGTCCCGACACGTCGCATCCGTCGTCGCCTCGTGTCTACCAGCAGTCTTCTCCATCCCCGACCGCCGGCATCGACAGCGCCGATCCGTCACTCCTGCCGCCGCACAACGGGCACCGCGGGCCTCGCCCCGGAACCGGCCGGAGCGGAGCCTCGCCGAGCCCCCGCTCGGCGACGCTCTTCTAGGCCCGGTGGTTGCGGCGCGGGCATTGACGATGCAGCAGTCGGGACCTACCCTGAACTATGAGGCGACACTCCGGCAAGGGGCTACTAGGTATATGGACAGTGCACAGGCAGTATTGAACTTTACTGCGTATTCAGAGAAATACAAAGTAGAGCTGGAGAAACAGCACTGGGGCCGTATCGTGCTGATGCACGACGGCGAAATGGTCGGGATCTACAACGACCGCGGTGACGCCTACTCCATCGGTTGCGAGAAGTTCGGCCTCGGCAACTTCTCGCTCCAGAAGGTCGGCGAGCAACCCGCCCGACTCGGCATCATCACTGCAGCGATCCAGTAGTCGTCAACTGTGCCCACGTTCACGGTCCCGGTTGAGGACAACCAGTTCCTGCTGACGGTTGCAGTGGCGGTTCCCGAAAGGCGGGCCACCGATCGGCGCACCTGCCGGGCCCTCGTCGACACGGGAGCACATTGTTCGATGGTCTCGGCAAACGTCGTCGAGACGTTGCGGGTCGCCAGCACCGGTATCGGCGGGTTCATGGCAGCCAACGGGCAGACACAGAGCACCCCGATATTCGACTTGCACATCGCCGTCCCCGTCACCGTCACGGCAACTGCGGCGGACGGCAGTACGAGCGAGACCGTCTTTGCCGGCGGGCGAGCTCTGGAGGTGCTCCTGTTGCCGTTCGATCCGCCGGACTTCGACGTGCTGCTGGGAATGGACCTCCTGACCGAGTTCCACATCACCATGTACAACGGGACACTCGTGCTGAGCAACTGACCGACGGGCCTCAGGTGCCATCAGGCCGGCAATCCACGGATTCTTCGAGCGAGAGCGGTACCGTATGTCCATCTGTGCACTCAGCGGCGCGGAACTGGCGTTCCGTGGCTCGTCCGTGGAGTCCTGCACTCCCCCCGGGTTACATCCCTGTAGTTCCACATTTGTAGTTCCTTCTGCCTCTTGAAATTGTCGATCTCTCGTGTAGCATCGCGTGACCCGGCGAACTCCGAGAGGTATGTAATGAACGCCAGTAACCGGGCGAGTCTCGGGCACTCGTTCCGCGACGCGTTGGCGGGCGAAGGGCTGTCGATCATCGCCGAGATCAAGCGTTGTTCGCCGTCCCGGGGTGCCTTGCGGCCCGATGCTGACGCTGCTTCCCTCGCGCTTGAGTATCGGGACGGGGGTGCAGCATGTCTGTCGGTGCTCACCGACAGCGAACGCTTCGGTGGCTCGGTGGACGACCTGCGGGATGCGCGCGAAGCCGCTGATCTTCCGGTGCTGCGCAAGGACTTCCTGACTGACCTGAAGGACGTCCGTGAAAGCGCCGACATGGGCGCTGACGCGATTCTTGTGATCCTTGCTGACGTTGACCCAGAGCGAATGTCCGAGATGCAAGAGGAAGCGCTGCGGCTCGGAGTCGACGTGCTAACCGAGGTTCGCACGGAGGAAGAACTCGAACTCGCTGTTGCCTATGGGGCATACATGATCGGGGTGAACCAGCGGGACGATCCGAAGAACACGCGGATCACTGTCGACTACAACAGGGCCGAGCGGATGGCCGGCATGTTCGAGCGGTTTGACGATGGAATCACGTGGATTGCGCTGTCCGGCATGGGCGTCCCCGGCGGCACGCCGCTCAGCGCGATTGCAGATGCCGGCTACGACGCGGCGTTGATCGGCGAGGCTCTGGTCACAGCGGCGGACTCCTCGGCAAAGCTGCGTGAACTGCTGACCTCATGTGGTAGCCGTCCCCGGGTGGCTGCGACCGCCTCCTCCTGATCCAACGCTCGGCCTCTCGGGGCTACCAGAGCGTGTGGACGGGGAACTTCTCGAACGCCACGTCGGTCGTTACGAGGTCCAGCGACTCCAGTTCGGCCTGAGCCGCCAGCATCCGGTCGAAGGGGTCGTTGTGGTCGACCCGGTAGCTGCCCGCCTGGAGGGCGTGACGGTAGGTGATCGGAAGGTGCCCGAAGGCGTCTGCCACCGCCAGTTCTCGGAAATGAGACACCGCCGGCTCGTGCGCGGCCAACCGGCCGATACGCATCTTCGTTGCCATCTCCCAGGCGCTGGCGGCGCTCACGAACACGGTGGACTCCGGGTCCGAGATTGCGTCCCGGACAGCGGCGGGCAACGAGGGATCGTCGGACCACCACCAGAGCAGCGTGTGGGTGTCCAGCAATAGCCTCCTCACAACGCGCCCCACGCCTCGAACTCCTCGGCGGGGAGAGGCTCGAAGAACTCGGGCCCCACGACCAGGTCGGGGAGCCTGCCGGGGCGCCTGCACCCAGAATCCGGCACCAGCGGCACCAGCCGCGCGTACGGCTTGCCGGCTTTGGCCAGGATGATCTCCTCGCCCGCGTGGGCGCGCTCCAGCAGCCGAGAAAAGTTCGTCTTGGCCTCGTGCACGTTGACAACCGCCGTCATGGCCTCATCTCCTAGAATGACTTAGTCCAGGGACTAGACTAACTCACGGTTCGACACCGTGTCACTCCACGATCGGGCGTCGTCGGTGCAGCCGGGATCCACCGCTCCCGCCCTCGCTATCCCGGCACCCTCGTCCTCATCCTCCCGCCCCAACCCTCGTCAGTCCGGCGCCCCAGCCCTCGTCCCCCCCCCCCCCCCCCCCCCTCTTCCCCCCCCCCCCCCCCCCCCCCGCCCCCCCCCCCCCCCCCCCTGCCTCTCCCCCCCCCTCTCATCCCCCCCGCGCCCCGGCCCGCGCCCCCCCCCTCGTCCTCCCACCCCCGACCCCTGTTGTTCCGCTCCACTCTCATCATCCCGGCGCAGGTCGGGATCCGGGCGGCCACGGGTCTGGTCGATCCCGCTCGCCTTGACTCGGAGTGGTTGCTCGTTGTGCTAGGCAACGGTGGATGAGTGACGTTGATTTCGGATCCCTCGATCTGGCCGAGCTGGCCGAGGTTGCGGCGGACTGCACCCGCTGCCCGCTGTCGGGCGGGCGCACCACCGTGGTGTTCGGCACCGGCGACCCCGACGCCGACCTCATGTTCGTGGGGGAGGGGCCCGGCGCCGAGGAGGACCGCCAGGGGCTGCCGTTCGTGGGCCGGTCCGGGAAGCTGCTCGACGAGCTGCTCGCCCAGGAGGTGGGGCTGGCCCGGGAGGCGGTGTACATCGCCAACGTCGTGAAGTGCCGGCCGCCCGAGAACCGTGACCCGGAGCCCGAGGAGATCGCCGCCTGCCGCCCCTACCTGCAGCGCCAGGTCGAACTCGTTGCACCCCGGGTGCTGGTCACGCTGGGCAATTTCGCCACCAAGCTGCTGCTCGACACCAAGGACGGCATCACCAAGCTGCGAGGCCGGCGCTACGCCTGGGGAGACGGCGTGGTGCTGGTGCCCACCTACCACCCGGCCGCCCTGCTGCGAGGAGGCACCGAGCGGGTCGCCGAAGCCAGAGCCGACCTGGTCCGGGCCAGGCTGTCGTTGATGGAGGCGATGGAACCCTCCACGCCCTGACAAGTCCCCTCTGGCGCTCCGCCCGAGCGCCCCCCGCCGCTCCGCCTTCCCGCCGTCCTGCCTTCCCGCCGTCCTGATGGCCTTCCTCGTCATTCCGGCGCAGGCCGGAATCCAGACAGCCGCGGTCCGGCGACGCGTGCCGTCACCCGCTGGGCACACTCTTGGGGCATGGTGACCGCAAGCCAGTCCTCCATCGAGCTGCGTGGCCTGCCGGCGACGCAGCGGCTGGCCGAGTCGGTTGCGGCTGTGCTGCGGCCGGGCGACGTGCTGGGCCTCGACGGCGACCTCGGCGCCGGCAAGACCACCTTCGTGCGCTACCTGGCCCGAGCCCTCGGCGTCACCACCCCGGTGACCAGCCCCACCTTCACCCTCGCAAACACCTACGAGGCGAGCACCCCCCCGGCGGTTTCTTCGGCGGACCCGTCGCTGGTCGGCTCGCCTGCCGCCTCGGCGGTTTCTTCGGCGGACCCGTCGCTGGTCGGCTCGTCTGCCGCCTCGGCTACCGGCTCAGCCGACACCCCGGGCGACCCCCCATTGATCATCCACCACATCGACGCCTACCGGCTTGAAGGAGACGCCGACGCGGAGGACCTGGCCCTGGCCGAACTGTTCGATAGCGGCGGCATCACCGTCGTCGAGTGGGCCGAGCGCCTCACCCTGCCCCCCGACCGCCTGGACCTCCACTTCCAGTTCTCTCCCGATCCTGACGCCAGCGACCACCGCATCGCCACGATCACCCCCCACGGCCGCGGCTGGCGAACCCGCCCCCGGGACGCGCCGCTCGCGTGACCACCCCGCTGCACCTCGCTGGCGGTACGCCGTTGCTGGCCGGAGAACTACTCCGTCGGCCTGTGGCGCAGAGATCCTGCCGGAGTTGTTCGACCGTCACCGGGACTGCCTCTGGGGGGAACCGTTCCCCGAGCGCTGGTAGACAGGGCGGGTGCCGAGGATTGACGGCGTGACGGATCGATTCGGACATCCAGATGGAGTTCGAGGGCCGGCAGAGCGGCGACCATGCTGATTCTGGGGATCGAGAGCGCATCTGACCAGTCCGGCTGCGCTCTGGCAACCGAGAACGGCATCCTCGCCGAGGCCCGCCTGGCGCTGCCCCGGCGGCATGCCGAGGCGCTGGCACCGCAGATGCGGTTCGTGTGCGAGCAGGCAGGGATCGCTCTCGCCGACATCGACGCTGTGGCCGTCGACCAGGGGCCGGGCCTCTACACGGGCCTGCGGGCGGGCCTCGCCACCGCCAAGGCCACCGCCGCGGCACTCGGTATCGGCCTGGTGCCGGTCGGGAGCCTCGAGGCCCTGGCGTTCGGCGCCGCAGCCGCCGCCCAGCCTGGCGAGACCGTCCTCAGCGTGCTCGACGCCCGCCGGGGCGAGGTCTTCTGGGCCTGGTACCGCATCGCCGCCGCCCGGCCCCGGCCCGGCGAGTCCCGGTTCGCCCGATCCCGGCCCGGCGAGTCCCAGTTCGGCGATTCGGCCGCTGGATCACCGGCGGGTGATCCGTCACGCCGGTTCTCGGCCCCCGGAGTCCGTTTGGTCCAGTTGAGCGCCCCGCAGGTCGGCCCCCCTGAGGACCTGCTCCCGGCGCTCAGTTCCCCCGGCGAGCAGCCGAGTGGCCGCACCGTCGTCGTCGGCGACGGCGCCCTCCGTTATGCCGACCTGCTGGCAACCGGAAACGCGGCCATCGCATGCCCCGCATTGCGCTTCCCCTCGCCGGCCGCCGTGGCGCTTCTCGGCCGCGAACGAGCCCTCACCGGCGGGGCCGTCGCCCCCGAACAGGTCGGCGCCGTCTACCTAAGATCCCCCGACGCCCAACCCCAGCCGAGCTCCGGGCCACCGGATCCGTGAGTTGGATTCGTGGGGGAGATCCGTGAGTTGGATTCGTGGGCCCGAGTTCTTGAGACCGGATTCTTGAGATCAGATTCTTGAGGCCGGATTCTTGAGATCAGATTCCTGGGGCCGGATTGACGAGGCCACTCGGCGCCCACGTAGGCTCAACCGACCGCAGTGCCAATCGATCTTCCGCGGTGCCCCCCAGAATGTGGATCGGGGCACCAACACGGGAAGGGAGCGCAACATGACGATCTCGGTCGGAGACACGATTCCTGACGTCGAGGGGAAGATCCTCGACGCCGACGGCGACCCCCAGTCGGTGCAGACCGGCGAGGTGCTGGGCACCGGCCGCGTGGTGCTGTTCGCGGTGCCGGGGGCCTTCACCCCGGGCTGTTCGAAGGTCCACCTGCCTGGCTTCGTGGCGGGCCGCGACGAGCTCGCCGCCAAGG